>NZ_JBEZJP010000016.1:0-41025 GCF_040653175.1 Actinomadura sp. NPDC048032 | reverse complement strand
CGGAACACCCGGACGGAGACCGCCGGGCCGGGCGCCTTCCACACCGACGCGTACGGTCCGGACCGCATGTCCACGACCAGGTCGTCGTCCAGGCGGAGGGTCCTGCGCATCGCCGGGCGCCACGACGCCCCCAGGCCGCTTCCAGGCGGCAGTGACACGCCCATGGACAGCCGGTAGGGCGGGACGCGGTCGGTGAGCCTCAGCGCGCCCCACAGCCCCGAGAACACGATGATCTGCCGTGCGGCGGCCTCGGCGTCCAGATCGGCCAGGTCGAGGTTGTCGTAGAGGACGCCGGTGTAGAGCTGCGCCACGGGCAGTGTCGGCGCCTTGCGGAGAGCCTTGTTGCGAGCGAGGGCCTCGTCGGCCTGTCCGGGGGGAAGCCCGAGAACGTCCGCGGCGTCTGCGCCCCGGGACGCCTTCGCCAGGGCCGCCAGGACGCGCCGCCTCGTCGGCGTCAGGCCGGGGAAGCTCAGTGAGGCCAGGTCGAGGGGCGGACCGTCCCCCTCGGTAGCCTTCTTCTCCGACGGCGGCAGCAGGATGTGCACGATCCCCCCGAAAGCGGTGACGGATGGCGCGGTCATTGGACAGGCGTTTGGGCGAACTGGTCGCCGAGGCGTGGCCCGCGCCGTTCGCCCAGGATATGGGCGGCTGGCTGCTGCGCCACGCCGACGGTGTGACCAAGCGGGCCAACTCCGTCCTGCCCGTGCGCGACCCAGGGGACGTGGACCTGGCCATCGGGCGGGCCGAGCGCTTCTACACCGAGCTCGGGCTGCCGACCGTGTTCCTGATGGACGCCCAGGCGCGGCCCGGGGGGCTCGACGGAGTCCTTGAGCGGCGAGGCTACGAGCTGGTCGAACCGACGATCGCGATGACGACGGACCTGAGCGGTCCCCGCGAGCGCGGCGGCGTGGACGTCATGGACGCCCCGTCGCGGGAGTGGCTCGATCTGTGGTGGTCGGTGGACGGTCGCCACGACCACCAGCTGCCGATGGCGGAGAAGATTCTCACGGGGGTGGGCGCGGGCTACGCCGGCGTGGACGGTCTCGCCGTGGGGCGCGGCGTCATCCAGGGGAAGTGGCTCGGCGTCTACGCCATGGCCGTCGCGCCGGACGCGCGACGGCGGGGCCTGGGGCGGCGCGTCCTGCGGGCTCTTCTCGGCTGGGGGAGCGAGCGGGGATGCGAGCGGGCGTACCTGGTCGTCGTCGAGCGGAACGCCGCCGCCAGGGCGCTGTACGAATCGGAGGGGTTCGTGCCGGCGGAGGCCTATCACTACCGCGTAAGGAATGTCACCGCGAGGTGAGAACCGCGGGGGCGAGCGCATCAGGGCACTGTCCCAATATGGTTACGATACGCAGTCACTCATATACTCTCCGCAGTTATCGGAGCATCGCGCTGTGCGGAGGGTCAATGAAGGAAAAGGGAACGGCGGCCACCGTCTCCGGTAGCCGCCGTCCTTGGCTCGCTCTATTTGGAGGTCTACCGCTCCTCGTCCGGAGCGACAGTCGGGGTTTCGGTAAGCCGGTCGGTCTCGTCCTGTATGTCGGCCCCGTTGGAGCGGAGCGCCTCTGCGTACTTGCGACCGTGGTGGGCGCAGAACAGAAGGTCGCCGCCGCCTACAAGGACCGCACGGACGTAGGCCTGAGCGCCGCAGCGGTCGCATCGGTCGGCGACGGTCAGCGGCTTGGTTGGGGCAAGGGCTCCAGTCACGGCACCTTCCTCATGCTCGGGGTCGGTACTTAGGACAACATCTAACCCGACGTGGGCGTTCCCAACCTGGTTCTTCGTACGCCCACAGCAGAATGGCCCAATAAGTGACCGAGGTCACATTAGGCCGCGTCCCACCGGAACAGGCGCACGGCGATCAAGGCTCCGACGATCGCGACCCCCAGCAGAACGGCGATCTGGGGCAACGCCGAGGTCGGCCCGAGTCCTCTGCCCATCACATTGAGCATGCCCTCGTTGAGATAGCGCAGGGGGAAGATGTACGACAGCGTCCTCATCCAGGTCGGCGAGGCGTCCAGCGGGAAGAACGAGCCGCCGAGGAACGCCATCGGCAGCACGATCAGCTGGGTCACGGCCTGCGCGGTCTCCTGCGTCTTGGCCCACGCGCCGATCAGCATCCCGATCGACAGGAAGGCCAGCACGCCCGCGATGACCATGGGGATCGCCATCCACCAGGCGCCGCTGAGCTTCAGGCCGAACATCGGGAGCTGCGCCACGAGCACGAAGAGCGCGAACTGGACGAGCGCCACGGCGAGGCTGACCGCCACGCGCGCGGCGAACACGGTGGGGATGGGGGCCGGGGAGAGCTGGAGGCGGCGCAGGATGCCCTTGGTCCGCCACGTGACGAGCGTCTGGGACGCCCCGAAGACACCCGCCGACGCCAGTGCCCAGCCCAGCAGGCTCGGCGTGAAGAACTGGATGGCCTTGAGCGAGTCGTCCTCCACCCGCTGGTCGGTCAGCCGGTAGGCCGGCGGTTTGCCGGAGGCCGAGAGGTTCGCCGACTGGACGACCGAGTTCATCAGCCCCCGCACGGTCCCGGACTTGACCTGGTCGGCCGCCGAGTAGTGGACGACCAGCTCGCCCCCGCGCTGCTCCACGACGGCGTCCGCGTCGCCCTTCTCCACCGTGCGCAGGGCGGCGCCGCGGTCGGAGGCCTTCTCGACCTTCATGACCTTGCCGAGCTCGCCCCCTGCCTGCGCCACCGCCTGGTCGAGGACCGGCGCCCTGCCCACCTCCAGGATCTTCACCTTGGACGTGGACTGGTGGCCGAAGATCCCGCCGAAGACGACCAGGAACATCAGGGGGAACAGCACCGTGAAGAACAGGGCCGTGCGGTCGCGCCGGAAGCCCAGGAACATCGCTCTGGACAGGCTCTTGAAACTCTCGAACGTGCTCACGCCCTGTACTCCCGTCCGGTGAGCTCCAGAAAGACGTCCTCAAGGGTGGCGCCGCGGATCTGGACGCCGTCCAGCGCGTTCTTCGCGGCCATGGCGGCGACCACCGCGGAGGGGTCGCGGGTGGAGATGGTGAGCGAGACGCCGTCGTCCTCGGCCTCGTCCGCGCCCGGCAGGAGCCGCGCGTCGGCCACGTCCAGGACGCCGCTGGCCACGCTGATCCTGGCCGGGGCGTCCAGCCCGCGCACCAGGACCGCGGGCGGGCCGAGCCGCAGGACCCTGCCCGCGTCCATGATGGCGACGCGGTCGCACAGGCTCTCCGCCTCGTCCATGTAGTGCGTGGTCAGGACGATGGTGCGGCCCTCGGTGTTGATCGACCGGAGCACGTCCCACAGGTTGCGGCGCGCCTGCGGGTCCAGCGCGGCGGTGGGCTCGTCCAGGAACACGAGTTCGGGGTCGTGCACGAGCGCGCACGCGATGGACAGGCGCTGCGCCTGGCCGCCCGACAGCTTCTCGACGCGGGTGTCGGCCTTGTCGTCCAGGCCGACCAGTTCGAGCATCGAGTCGGCCTTCTTCGCGGGGACGCCGTAGAGGGAGCCGAACGTCCGCAGCTGCTCGCGCGCGGTCAGCCGCTCGAAGAAGGAGGACGCCTGCAACTGGACGCCGATCCGGGGGAGCAGCTTGGAGTTGCGCGGCCAGGGGGACATGCCGAGCACGGTGAGGTCGCCCTCGTCCGGCTCCCGCAGGCCCTCGATGATTTCCAGGGTGGTGGTCTTGCCCGCGCCGTTCGGCCCGAGGATGCCGAAGAACTCGCCCTCCTCGACGGAGAACGTCACCCCGTCCACGGCTCGGACGTCCCCGTATCGCTTGCGGAGGCCCGAGACCTCGATCGTTTGCGCCATGCGAGGACAGTAGGGATTAATCGGGCTTTCGCGCACCCACCCTCGGGTGGAGGTCCGGGTCCAGAAGTCGGAGTGCGGGTAGCCTGGCGAACCGTACGGGCCCTCCCGCGCCGGCGTGCGGAACGTCGGCGGCGGCGAGCCTTTCGGTGGATTGTCGGCGGCCGGGGGTACCCTGCTGCCGACCGTCCTACCCCCGAGGAGCACACGCACGTTGACCGCCGCGACCGCCGAAGCGACAACCGAAGACCCGCACGGCTACTCCGCCCGGCACCTCTCGGTGCTGGAGGGGCTGGAGGCCGTGCGCAAGCGACCCGGCATGTACATCGGGTCCACCGACAGCCGTGGCCTCGCGCACTGCCTGTGGGAGATCGTCGACAACTCCGTCGACGAGGCCCTCGCGGGCTACTGCACGCACATCAGCGTGACGATGCACGCCGACGGCTCCTTCGAGGTGGGCGACAACGGCCGCGGCATCCCGGTCGACCTGGAGCCCAAGACGGGCCTGCCCGGCGTCGAGCTGGTCATGACGCGGCTGCACGCGGGAGGAAAGTTCGGCGGCGTGTCCTACACCGCCTCCGGCGGCCTGCACGGCGTCGGCGCCTCCGTCGTCAACGCCCTGTCCGCGCGGCTGGACGTGGAGGTCGACCGCGACGGCCACACCCACGCCATCAGTTTCCGGCGCGGCCTGCCCGGCGAGTTCGCCGAGGACGGCCGCCCGAACGCCCGGTTCAAGAAGAAGTCGGGCCTGCGGCAGATCCGCAAGGTCGCCAAGAAGACCACCGGAAACCGCACCCGGTTCTGGCCCGACATGCAGATCTTCCTGAAGGACGCCACGGTCGAGCAGTCCCTCGTCCTCGACCGGATGCGGCAGACCGCGTTCCTCATCCCGGGCCTGACCATCGACGTCCGCGACGAGCGCGGCGGGGAGGTCGTCGACGAGACGTTCCGGTTCGACGGCGGCATCAGCGAGTACTGCTCCTATCTCGCCAAGGACGCCCCGATCGTCGACGTGCTGCGGCTCCAGGGGCGCGGCCACTTCACCGAGACCGTCCCCGTCCTCGACGAGCAGGGCCACCTGACGCCCACCGACGTCGAGCGCGATCTCGAGGTCGACGTCGCGCTGCGCTGGGGCAACGGCTACGACACGATCACCAAGTCGTTCGTCAACGTGATCGCCACCCCGAAGGGCGGCACGCACGTGCGCGGCTTCGACCGCGCCGTGCTCAAGGTCCTCAACGAGCAGCTCCGCGCGGTGAAGCTGCTCAAGAACGGCGACGAGGACGTCATCAAGGAGGACGTCCTGGAGGGCCTCACCGCCGTGGTGACGGTCCGCCTCCCCGAGCCGCAGTTCGAGGGCCAGACCAAGGAGATCCTCGGCACCTCCGCGGCGACGCGCATCGTCTCCCAGGTCGTGCAGCGCGAGCTGCGCGCGATCTTCGAGAACCCGTCGCGCGGGCAGAAGCAGCCGCTGCGCGCCGTCCTGGAGAAGGTGGTCGGCGCCGCCAAGACGCGCATCGCCGCCCGCACCCAGCGCGACAACCAGCGCCGCAAGAACGCCCTGGAGAACTCCGCCCTCCCGGCCAAGCTCGTCGACTGCCGTTCCGCCGACGACCGCAGCGAGCTGTTCATCGTCGAGGGCGACTCGGCCCTCGGCACCGCCAAGCTGGCCCGCAACTCCGAGTTCCAGGCGCTGCTGCCCATCCGCGGCAAGATCCTGAACGTGCAGAAGGCGTCCGTCGCCGACATGCTGAAGAACGCCGAGTGCGCCGCGATCATCCAGGTGCTCGGCGCCGGGTCGGGGCGGACGTTCGACGTCGAGGCCGCCCGCTACGGGCGCGTGGTGATCCTCGCCGACGCCGACGTCGACGGCGCGCACATCCGCACGCTGCTGCTCACGCTCTTCCACCGCTACATGCGGCCGATGCTGGAGGCCGGGCGGATCTACTCCGCCGTCCCGCCGCTGCACCGCATCGAGCTGGTCAAGCCGCGCAAGGGGCAGGACAAGTACATCTACACCTACTCCGACGCCGAGCTGCGGCAGCGGCTCGTCGAGCTGGAGCGCAAGGGCCAGCGCTGGAAGGAGCCGATCCAGCGCTACAAGGGCCTCGGTGAGATGGACGCCGACCAGCTGGCCGAGACGACGCTCGACCCCCGGCACCGGGTGCTGCGCCGCGTGCGCATCGAGGACGCCGAGGAGGCGGGCAAGGTGTTCGACCTGCTCATGGGCAGCGAGGTCGCCCCGCGCCGCGCGTTCATCACCGCCGGGGCCACCGAGCTGGACGTGGAGCGCATCGACACCTGATCTCCACCCTGGGGTGGAGTGCGGGAAGTCCAGCCGTGCGGCGATCCGCGCGAGGGCCGTCCCGTCCTACCCTCGGGGCATGAACACGCTGGACGACGTCCTCCCCGCCGCCGGCACCGCCCCCTCGGTCCCGTACCGGCGGTGGCGGGCGGGTCTCGCCGACGCGCGCCGCGCGCACGCCGTGCCCCTCGTCGCCGTGCCCCTCGTCGCCGTGCCGGTCGGCGTGGCGCCATGAGGATCACCCGTGTCGTGATCGCCGGGGGCCTGGTGACCTGGGTGCTCACCGCCTACGTACGCGGGTTGCTCAGGGCCGATCCCGCTCCGGCGCTGCACGGCGCCGGCCTGGCACTCGTCGTGCTCAACGTGGTCATGTTCGCCTTGCTGGGGAGCGGCATCTGGGTCGGGCGCAAGAGCGAGACGCGGCACCGGCGTGCGGGCGTGGCCCTTCTGCTGGCGGCCATCGGTTCGGCGCTGGCGCTGTACGCGCTCGCCCCCGACTCCGGCACCGGCTTCTTCTTCTCCATGGCCGGGCTCTGGATGCTGCTGATGTGGCTGCCGATGCCGTGGGGCATCGCGGTGAGCGCGCTGACGGTCGCCGCGATCGGCGGTCTGGGGGAGGCGTTCGGCTCCGGCGGCGCCGACGTCGGTCAGATGGCGGCGGTCGCGGGCATCACGCTGGGCGCGCTCGCGAGCCGCCGGGGCAAGGCCGCGCAGGAGGCGACCCGCCGCGCGGAGGCGGCCAACGCGGTCCTCGCGGAGCGATCGCACCTCGCGCGGGAGATCCACGACATCCTGGCCCACTCGCTGTCGGCGCAGATCGTCCACCTGGAGGGGGCGCGGCTGCTGCTGGCGCGGGACGGCGACCGCGCCCAGGCCCTGGACCGGGTGGAGCGCGCCCGGAACCTCGCCCGGTCCGGCCTGGAGGAGACGAGGCGGGCCCTGGCCACGCTGCGCGGGGAGATCCCGCAGCCCAAAGAGGTCATCCAGGAGCTCGCGGAGGAATTCCATGCGAGCACTGGGCGCCCCTGCGACGTGCACGTGACCGGCGCGCCGCGCGAGCTGCCGCCGCAGGCCGGGCTCGCGGTCGTCCGGACCGCGCAGGAGGCGCTCACCAACGTCCGCAAGCACGCTCCCGGCGCGCGCGCCCACGTCGCCTTGCGGTACCTCGCCGGCAGGGTGGAACTCGAAGTGACCGATACGGGCGGCACCGAGCCCGTCGAGGAGCCGGACGGCGGCGGCTACGGCCTCGTGGGCATGCGGGAGCGCGCGGAGCTGATCGATGGGACGCTGGTGACCGGACCGGACGGCAAGGGATTCCGCGTGTCCCTCAGCGTGCCGGCCTGACGGGAGGGCGAGCGGTGAGCGACACGGCGAGGATCCTGGTCGTCGACGACCAGACCGTGGTGCGTGAGGGCCTGGTCCTCCTGCTGGAACTGCTGCCGGGCATCGAGGTCGCGGGGGCGTGCGGCGACGGCGAGCGGGCCGTGGCGATGGTCGCCGAGCTGCGTCCCGACGTCGTCCTGATGGACCTGCGCATGCCGCGGATGGACGGGGTGGAGGCGACGCGCCGGATCAGGGAGGCGCACCCGGACGTCGGGATCGTCGTCCTCACCACCTACGCCGACGACGAGTCGATCTTCGCCGCGCTGCGCGCCGGGGCCCGCGGCTACCTCACCAAGGACGCCGACGCCGACGAGATCGCCCGCGCCGTCGCCGCCGTCCGCGGGGGCGCGTCGCGGCTGGACCCGGCCGTCCAGCGCCGGCTGGTCGAGGCCGTGGCGGCCGGCGAGGCCCCCCGCCGGGCTTCGGGCTCCGGGCTGCCGGACGGCCTGACCAGGCGCGAGGCGGAGGTGCTGGCCCTCATCGCCCGGGGGCGCTCCAACGCCGAGATCGCGGGCGACCTGTTCATCTCCGAGGCGACCGTCAAGACGCACATCAACAACCTGTTCGCCAAGGCGAACCTCCGCGACCGGGCCCAGGCCGTCACCTACGCCTTCCGGCACGGCCTCGGCGGATGATCTTCGGTCAGGGTCCGGCAAGGGCCGGGTCAAGCCCCCGTCGCGGGCGCCCGCGCGGCCCCAGCATGGGACCGTGCTGAGAACCTGCATGATCGCGGACTACCTGCGCCCCTACGCGCAATGGCGGATCAACCGCCCCGACCCCTGCGACGACGGCCGGAACGCCCGCGCCGCGATCGGCCTCATCGACGCGGCCGCCTACGTGAACGAGCTGGACGACAGCGAACGCGTCATCGTGCGCATGGCCATCGCCGGCTGCTTCACCCTGGGCCGCTTCAACCCGGGCGCGGAGGGGGAGAAGGTCATCCGGTTCTGGCACTACGACGACGCCTCCGGCGGCCCGGCCGACCTCCTGGAGATCCTGGCGGACTGCGCCGAGCGCGGCCTGCGGACGACGGTGCCGCATCCCCGCGAGGGCCAGACCGCCCCTGTGTGATCAGGCCGGCTCGTTGCCGGGCCTCCACTTGATGCCGCACCCCAGGCTGGGCGTGTGGGGCTCGGGGACGTCCTCTCCGGCCAGGACCAGGTCGAGCGCGGCTCTGAGCGCGGCGCCGTCCGCCACGACGTCGTTGCTCGGCCTCGCCCCGTCGAACTCGCCCCGGTAGGCGAGCGTGCGCTCTCGTCCGTAGAGGAAGAAGTCGGGCGTGCAGGCGGCCTTGAACGCCTTGGCCGTCTCCTGCGACTCGTCCACCAGGTACGGGAAGCCGAACCCGGCCCTCTTCGCCTGCTCCCGGAGGTGGTCGGCGCCGTCGTCGGGATAGTTGGAGACGTCGTTGCTGCACACGGCGACCGTGGCCAGCCCCCTGGTCGCGTACTCGGCGGTGAGAGCGCCGATCCCGTCCTCGATCCGCCGCACGTAGGGGCAGTGGTTGGACAGGAACACCACCAGGAGGACCGCCGCGTCCGGGAAGTCGCCGTCCGAGACGAACCCGCCCTCGACGGAGGGGAGCCGGAACGCGGGGACGGGGGAGCCGAGCGGAACCATGAACGATGCGATGGCCATGCCCCCATCATGGCCCACCGGTGACCAAGCGATCGCTTGCTAGGCTTCGGGCATGCCCTCCCAGGACCACATGAAGCAGGCGCTCCAGACCTACGTCGACGCCTTCAACGCCGCCGACGCGGTGACCGTTTCCGGCCTCTACGCCGACGACGCCGTCATCGAGGACCCGGTCGGCCACCCCCCGATCAGCGGCCGGGCCGCCATCGAGGAGTTCTACGCCAACGCCATCGCCGGCGGCGCCAAGCTCACCCTGGACGCTCCCATCCGCGGCTCCCACGGCGACCGCGCCGCCATGGCCTTCACCGTCGACGTCCCGGGCCTGCGCGTCCACGCCATCGACGTCATGACCTTCAACGCCGAAGGCAAGATCGTCCGGATGGAGGCCCACTGGGGCCCCGACGACATCGAGACCTGACGGCCTGGGGAAGGCGTCGCCGCGTCTCTGCCGGGGTGGAGCGGCCTTGTCGCCATCGGCGCGTCCGCCGACGAAGGTGCGGGAACCGTGTCCGTGCCGTGCCTTCTGTCGCCGTGTCCGGCGGCCTGGTGACCTCGAAGGCATGAACTGCGAGTGGCCGCATCCGGCCGCGCGCTTTCTGTAACTCATCGCTCACTGCAGGTGAGAGTCGGAAAGGGCGAGTGGGGTCCGCTCTCAATCCCGGTTATGTGCACGCTCCGTAATCAAGTGAGTCGCCGAGGCATCTGGCAGCCGAGCGTGACGTGATGAACACTCCTTGTGTTCGGTCCCCCTGGCTCACCTGCCGCCGCTCACGCCTCAGACACACCCCGCGTCTCGGGGTGCGCGTGGGCACCGGCGGTGGGGAGCCACCGTCGAAGGAGAACATATGTCGTCGATCAAGACCGCGGCTCTGGCCCTGGCCGCGACCGCCGCGGTGACCGGCCTGGTCACCGCCGGAGTCGCCAGCGCCCAGACCCCCGCCCAGACCCCCGCCAAGCCCGCCGCGGCCCGGGCCGCCGCCGTTCCGCCGGGCTATCAGATCGTGGCCCTGCCGAACGCCAACGTCCCCAACTTCCAGCGGCGGGTCGTCGTCTGCCCGGGCACCAAGCACGTCCTCGGCGGCGGCGGGGAGGCGCGCGGCAACGGCGCCATCCTGGTGGGCTCGTTCCCCACCGACGACGGTCGCGGCTGGATCGCGCTCGGCCGCCAGATCGGCTACAACGACGTCGGCATCAGCGTCTACGCGATCTGCGCCGACTGACGTCGACCCCTTCCGCCGGTCCCGGCCGCCTCCGAGCCGCCGGACGGTGGGTGAGGGGCGGAGGCCCCGGGCGATCGCCCGGGGCCTTTCGCGTCATTCCTCTTCGGGGGGCGCTTCTTCGGGGGCCGGGCCGATCGGACCGCTGACGGCGGTCAGCGGCGTGTCCAGCGGCTCGCCGGAGCCGTCCCTGCGGCCCAGGGTGACGTTGAGCGTCGCGGGCCTGCCGCCGGCGCCCGCCGCCCGCAGGGGCGTCAGGGCCGCCCAGGCCTGGAGCAGCACGTCCTCGCCCTTGAGGAAGCGGTGGGCGCGGACGCCGCCGGTGGCGCGGCCCTTGGACGGGAAGTCGGCGAAGTCGGCGAGTTTGATCCCGCCGGTCTGGGTGCCCGGCAGCGCCGAGGACGAGCCGGAGACCGTGATGACGCGGGCCTCGCGGGACGGGTCGAGGGCGCCGAACCACAGGACGCTCGCACCGGAGCCGAGCTTGATGCCCGCCATGCCGCCGGCGGCCCGGCCCTGCGGACGGACGACGGACGCGGGGAAGTGCAGGAGCTGGGCGTCGGTGCTGATGAAGACCAGGTGCTGCTCTTCGGACGTCAGCTGGACGGCGCCGACCACGCGGTCGCCGTCCTTGAGGCCGATGACCTCGAACTCGTCGCGGTTGGCGGGGAAGTCGGGAACCACCCGTTTGACCACGCCCTGGGCGGTGCCCAGCGCCAGGCCGCCGCCTTCCTCGCCGACGGAGGCGATGCCCACGACCGTCTCGTCGGGCTCCAGATCGACGTACTCGGTGACCGGCGCCCCGCCCGCCAGGGACGGGGGCGTCGCGGACGGCGGCAGCGTCGGCAGGTCGAGGACGTCGACGCGGATCATCCGGCCCAGGGACGTCACCGCGCCGACCTGCCCGCGGGCGGTGGCGGGCACGACCGAGGCCAGCACGTCGTGCGCGGCGCGGGGGCCGCTGTCGGGCAGGGGCGAGGCGTCGTGCGTGCGGGCCATGAGGCCGGTGGCGGACAGCAGCACCGTGCACGGGTCGTCGGCGACCTCCAGCGGCACGGCGTTCGCGGCGGTCTGGCCCGAGGACTCCAGCAGGATGGTGCGGCGCGGGGTGGCGAACTCCTTGACGACCTCGCCCATCTCCTTGGAGACGACGCCGCGCAGCTTGCGCTCCGAGTCGAGGATCGCGGTCAGCTTGGCGATCTCCTTGGCGAGCTGCTCCTTCTCCTTCTCCAGCTCCAGCCGGTCGAAGCGGGTGAGGCGGCGCAGCGGGGTGTCGAGGATGTACTGCGCCTGGATCTCCGACAGCTCGAAGATCTGCATGAGGCGCTGCTTGGCCTGGGCGGCGTCGTCGCTCTGCCGGATGACCTGGATGACCTCGTCGATGTTCAGCAGGGCGACGAGCAGGCCCTCCACCAGGTGCAGGCGGTCCTCGCGCTTCCTGCGCCGGAACAGGGAGCGGCGGCGGACGACGTCGATGCGGTGGTCGATGTAGACCTGGAGCAGGTCGCGCAGCCCGAGCGTGCGGGGCTGGCCGTCGACCAGGGCGACGTTGTTGATGCCGAACGTCTCCTCCATCGGCGTCAGCCGATAGAGGTCGGCGAGGACGGCCTCGGGGTTGAAGCCGTTCTTGATCTCGATGACCAGGCGGAGGCCGACGGTGCGGTCGGTGAGGTCCTTCAGGTCGGCGATGCCCTGGATCTTCTTGGCGTTGACCAGTTCCTTGATCTTGGCCTTCACCCGCTCGGGGCCGACGGCGTAGGGCAGCTCGCTGACGATGATGCCCTTGCGGCGGGGCGTGACGCTCTCGATGGAGACCGTGGCGCGGGTGCGGAACGTCCCCCGGCCGCGCTCGTAGGCGTCGCGGATGCCGTCCAGCCCGACGATCTTGCCCCCGGTGGGCAGGTCGGGGCCGGGCACGAAGCGCATCAGCTCTTCCAGCGTGGCGTCCGGGTGGTCGATCAGGTGCCGGGCCGCGGCGACGACCTCGCCGAGGTTGTGCGGCGCCATGTTCGTGGCCATCCCGACCGCGATGCCGGACGCGCCGTTGACCAGCAGGTTCGGGAACGCGGCGGGCAGCACCTCCGGCTCCTGCTCCTGCCCGTCGTAGTTGGGCCGGAACTCGACGGTGTCCTCGTCGATGG
Source organism: Actinomadura sp. NPDC048032 (assembly GCF_040653175.1). NCBI lineage: Bacteria > Bacillati > Actinomycetota > Actinomycetes > Streptosporangiales > Thermomonosporaceae > Actinomadura > Actinomadura sp. NPDC048032. Next base: position 28,548 of record NZ_JBEZJP010000016.1, on the reverse strand, counting down.
AGGAGACCATCAGCATCGCCTCGCGGGACAGCCGCGCCTCGGTGTACCGCATGGCGGCGGGCATGTCGTCGCCGCCGAGCGACCCGAAGTTGCCGTGCCCGTCCACGAGCGGCATCCGCATCGCCCAGGGCTGCGCCATCCGCACCATCGCGTCGTAGATGGCGCTGTCGCCGTGCGGGTGCAGCTTGCCCATGACCTCGCCGACGACGCGGGCGCACTTGACGTGCCCGCGGTCGGGGCGCAGCCCCATCTCGTTCATCGAGTACAGGATCCGCCGCTGGACGGGCTTCATGCCGTCGCGCGCGTCGGGAAGGGCCCGCTGGTAGATGACCGAGTAGGCGTATTCGAGGAAGCTGCCGCGCATCTCGTCGGAGACGTCGACGTCGACGATGTTCTCCTCGAAGTCCGGCGGAGGTGGAGGGGCTTGGGATCCGCGTCGTGCCATGCCCCACATTGTGGCCGGTCCCGGGGACATCTTTCGCCCGCCTCACCGGGTGATCCGGCCGAGTCGGCGGATCGATCCCGTTTCGTCACCTCCGCGGACCTGGCAGATTGGGTGGGAACCTGCCGGTTTCTCCGGGAGAAGTTCGTCGAGCAGGTGGAGGTTTCGTTGAGCGGGCTGGCCGACTTCCAGAACTCGATCTATCTGCAGGGGCTCGGCGACGTCCTGCCGGCGCTGCCCACGGACCTGACGAGGCTGGAGGGCCTCGCCGAGCGGTCGCTGTCGGCGCGGGCGTTCGGCTACGTGGCCGGGTCGGCGGGCAGCGAGGCGACCGCGCGGGCGAACCGCGCCGCGTTCGACCGGTGGCGGATCGTCCCGCGCATGCTGCGGGACGTCGCCGAGCGCGACCTGTCGGTGACCGTGCTGGGCACCCCGATGCCGTCGCCGGTCCTGCTCGGCCCCATCGGCGTGCAGTCGATCCTCCATCCGGACGGCGAGCTGGCGGTCGCGCGGGCGGCCGCGGCCGAGGGGCTGACGATGGTGCTGAGCACCGCGTCCTCGTTCGGCATCGAGGAGGTCGCGGAGGCGAACGGGGACGGGCCGCGCTGGTACCAGCTGTACTGGCCGAAGGACCGGGAACTCGCCGTCAGCTTCCTGGAGCGGGCGAAGTCGGCCGGGTACACCGCCCTGGTCGTCACGCTCGACACGTTCACGCTGGCGTGGCGCCCGCGCGATCTGGACCAGGCCTACCTGCCGTTCCTGCGGGGGATCGGCGTCGCGAACTACTTCAGCGACCCGGTCTTCCAGAAGGCCGTCGGCGGGCCGGTGACGGAGGCCAACCGCGACATGGCGCTCCTGCACTGGGTGGCGAACTTCGGCAACCCGAGCCTGACCTGGGACGACCTGATCTTCCTGCGCGAGCACTGGGACGGGCCCATCGCGCTCAAGGGCATCCAGCATCCCGACGACGCCCGCCAGGCCGTGGACGAGGGGATGGACGCCGTCGTCGTCTCCAACCACGGCGGGCGCCAGGTGGACGGCGCGGTCGCGTCGCTGGACGCGCTCCCCGGCGTGGTCGAGGCCGTCCGCGACCAGGCGACGGTCCTGTTCGACAGCGGGATCCGGACCGGGGCCGACATCGTCAAGGCGCTCGCCCTGGGCGCTGAGGCCGTCCTGGTCGCGCGGCCGTACGCCTACGGTCTGGCACTGGGCGGCCAGGCGGGCGTCCAGCACGTCCTGCGCTGCCTCCAGGCGGAACTGGAGCTCACGATGGCGCTTTCCGGCGTCAAGCGTCCAGACGAACTGCACCCGGAGATCCTCGTTCGCGCTTAGCCCGCGCGAAGGGCGAGGTCCGCCCGCCGGACTTTCACAGGCGATTGCGGGTAGGGAGACGCGCATGCGCTGGCCCGATCACGCCATCTGGTGGCACGCCTATCCCCTCGGCTTCGTCGGCGCCGAACCCTGGCCCGCCGAACCCGGGGGCGCTGCCCCGGAGCCGCGGCTCGGCCGGATCGCCGGATGGCTCGACCATCTCGTCGGCCTCGGCTGCAACGGCCTCGCGCTCGGGCCGGTGTTCGCGTCCGAGACGCACGGTTACGACACCGTCGACCACTACCGGGTCGATCCCCGTCTCGGCGGCGAGGGCGACCTGCGGCGGCTGATCGACGAGGCGTCCGGCAAGGGCGTCCGCGTGCTGCTCGACGGTGTCTTCAACCATGTCGGGCGCGGGTTCCCCCCGTTCGCCGATGTCGCCGCCAAGGGCGAGGGCTCGGCGTACAGGAAGTGGTTCCACGACGACCTGCGCACGTTCGAGGGCCACGATCGGCTCGTGACCCTGAACCACGCCGAACCCGAGGTCGCCGACTACGTCACCGATGTCATGACCCACTGGCTGGAGCGCGGCGTGGACGGATGGCGCCTCGACGCCGCCTACGCCGTCCCGGCGGACTTCTGGCGGACTGTCACAGACCGCGTCCGCGCGCGCTTCCCCGATGCCTGGCTCGTCGGTGAGGTCATCCACGGCGACTACGCGGGCCTTGTGGAACGGACCGGATTCGACTCCGTCACCCAGTACGAGTTGTGGAAGGCCATCTGGAGCTCACTGAACGACCGGAACTTCTTCGAGCTCGCCCATGCGCTGGACCGCCACAACGGGATGCTGGCGACCTTCGCCCCGCAGACCTTCGTCGGCAACCACGACGTGACCCGCATCGCCACAAGGCTGACCGAACGGCGCGATCTGGCCCACGCGCTGGTGATCCTGATGACCGTCGGCGGCGTCCCGTCCATCTACGCCGGTGACGAGTTCGCCTTCGAAGGCGTCAAGGAGGAGCGCGAGGGCGGGGACGACGCCATACGGCCAACGTTCCCCGCCCGGCCCGGCGACGTCCCCGGCCACGGCGGCGCCCACCACCGCCTCCACCAGGACCTCATCGGCGTGCGACGGCGCCACCCCTGGCTCGTCCGGGCGCGGACCACGGCGCACACCTTGACCAACACGGCCTTCTCCTACACCGTGCAGGACGGTCCGGAGCGGCTGGGCGTCGTGCTGAACGCGGGCGAGGAGCCCGCGAAGGTGTCCCTGCCCGCCGCCGGCTGGACGTGCGTGGCGGGTGACGCGGCCTTCACCGGGGACGGCGCCGTCGTCCCGCCCGCCGGCTGGGCGATCGCCGAACCATGACATCCGTCATGGGCCGCCCCTGAGAACTTCATGATCGTTTCCTGACGTCCGTGACTGCACGCCCGCGCCGCCGCCGGACAGCATGGAGGCCATGAGGGCACCTGTGATCGAGGTACGCGACCTGGACCTGAACGAGGCCGTGCGCAACGTCTCGTTCACCGTCGCGCGGGGAGAGGTCTACGCGCTGCTGGGCCGCTACGGCTCCGGCAAGACGGCCCTGCTGGAGATCCTCGCGGGGCTGCGGCGGCCCACCGGCGGAACCGTCCGGCTCCGCGGCGCCGACCCCTACACCGACCGGGACACCGCGCGCGCCGCCGCCGTCTGGCGCGACGGGGGCCTCTTCCCGGGACTGACCGTCGCCGAGGTGGTCGACGCCTGGCGGCGCTGGACCCTCGATCCGCTCACCCGGGACGAGGCGCTGCGGCTGGTCGGCCTCAGCCGCCTCGCCGACGTGCCGTTCGAGCGGCTGACCGCGGGGTGGCGCCGCATGCTCGACCTGGCGCTGGCCCTGGTCGGACGGTCGGACGTGCTCGTCCTCGACGAGCCCACCGCGGGGCTCGACGCCGCCGCCGCGGGCGAGGTGTGGTCCGTCCTGGCGAGGGTGGCCGCGGACGGGGCCGCCGTGGTGGTCGCGACCCGCGACCCGGGCGAGGCGTGCCGCGCCGACCGGGTCGGGATCCTCGACGAGGGCCGCCTGGTCACCGGACGGGACGCCGCCCGCCTCCGCGCCGCCTGAGCCCCCGCGCCCCCCTTGACGGCCGCATACGCTGGGCGCGTGCAGCCCCGGATCCCCCGTCCCACCGTCATCGCCGCGATCATCGTGGGGATGACCGTGCTGACGCTGGCCGGGTCCCTGCTGCAGGCGCTCTGGTACGAGGCGGTCGACCGGCGGGACGCCGGACGCCTGCTCCTGGCCCTCGCCGGCACCGGCGGCGCCTTCGCCCTCTACGCCCGCCTCCTGTGGCAGAACCTGATGCGCCGCACCGCACCGGCGCACAGGCTGGGGCTCGCCGCGGTCGCGGCGGTCTGCTGGGCGCTGCCCCCGCTGCTCGGCACCGGTGAGGGCTGGGGCAACGCCCTCCTGGTCCCCGCCGGGCTGATCGCCGTCGTGCTCCCGGTGCGCGAGGCGGTCGCCGTGATCGCGGCGGCGACCGTCCTGACCCCCGCCTACGGCGTGCTCCTCGGGCTCCCCGCGCTGACCGTCCTGTACGAGACGGCGGCCGTGCCGCTCGCCGCCTTCTCCGGATACGTCACGGTCTGGCTGTTCCACGTCGTGCAGGAGCTCCGGGAGGCGCGCGCCGAGCTGGCCCGGTCCGCGGTGGGGGAGGAGCGCCTCCGGTTCGCCCGCGACCTGCACGACGTCCTCGGCCACAGCCTCCAGGCCGTCGCGCTGCGCGCCGAGGTGGCCGAACGGTTCGTCGAACGCGACGACGGCCGCGTCCGCAAGGAGCTGACCGAGATCCAGACGATGGCGCGGGACGCGGTGCGGGACGTGCGCGAGGTCGTCCGCGGCTACCGCGCCACCTCCCTGCGCACCGAGCTGGACGGCATGTCCGCCGTCCTGCGCGCCGCCGGGATCCGCTGCGAGCGCCCCGAGGTGTCGCCGGAACTGCCCGCCCACGTCCACGAGCCGCTCGGCTGGGTCGCCCGCGAGGCCGCCACGAACGTCCTGCGGCACTCCAGCGCCACCTGGTGCCGGATCACCGTCCGGGCCGGCCGCGACCGCGTCCAGCTGGAGATCGTCAACGATGGCGCCGCGCGCCGCGCCGCCGCGGACGCCGGCAGCGGCCTGGCCGGGCTCGCCGAACGGATCGCGGCCGCCGGCGGCCGCTTCCGGGCGGGCCCCGAGGGCGACGGGACGTTCCGGGTGACGGCCGCCGTCCCCGCGAAGGGAGACGCATGATCCGCGTGCTGCTGGCCGACGACCACCTCCTGATCAGGGAGGCGCTCGTCCTGCTCCTGGAGACCGAGGACGGCATCGAGGTCGCCGCCGACGTCGGGCGCGGCGACGAGGCCGTCGAACGCGCCCTCGCCCTCAGGCCCGACGTCGCCGTCCTCGACATCGACATGCCCGGCCTGGACGGCCTCGCCGCGGCCGAGCGCCTGGCCCGCGAGCTGCCCGACTGCCGCCTGGTGATCGTGACCGCGCACGGCCGCCCCGGCAACCTGCGCCGCGCCATGGCCGCCGGCGTCCGCGGCTTCCTCGGCAAGGACGCCCCCGGCCGCCGTCTCGCCGAGGTCGTCCGGCAGGTCGCCGGCGGCGCCCGCTACATCGACCCCCAGCTCGCGGCCGACGCCCTCGCCGCCGAGGAGTGCCCCCTCACCCCCCGCGAACTCGACACCCTCCGCGCCGCCGCCGACGGCGCCCCCGTCTCCCGCATCGCGCGCACCCTGGGCCTCTCCGAGGGCACCGTCCGCAACTACCTCTCCGCCGCCGTCACCAAACTCGGCACCGACAACCGCCACACCGCCGCCCGCACCGCCAAGGACCTCGGCTGGTTGTAGTTTTATTGCGTTTTTCTCCTCCTTCGGGCCTGGCGGCCCTCCATCGTCGATAAACGCGGGCGATCGCTGGCATCGCTTCGTCTCGCCTTGCGGCTCGCTGCGCGATCAGGTTCTCGCAAGCTCGAACCTGCCTTTGGACGCGATCGCATGGGTTGAGGTTGTTGTGTGGTTGCGGTGGTGGCTGGGGTTGTCGATGAATGCTGGTGATCGCTGGTTCGCTCCGTCTCGTCTGCGGCTCGGTGCGCGGTCAGATTCTTGCTTTGCTCGAATCTGCCTTTGGGTGCGATCGCATTGGTGGAGGCTGTCGCTTGGTTGCGGTGGTGGCGGGGGGTCAGCGGCGGGCTAGGACCAGGGAGCCTCGTTTTGTCACCGGGAGCGGGGTGTTCAGGTGGGTGGCCGCCTCGGTGGCCTGGGGGCGGGGGACCTGGCGGGCGATCAGGTAGTCGCGGACGGCGGCCTCGTCGGGGAGGGTGATCAGCGGGGCGTCCCAGCGCTCCACCTCGACCTCGCCGAAGACCTCGCCGACGCGGGCCGGGGCCTCCTCGGCGTCGAACGTGGTCGGCTCGGGGCGCCACACCGGCGACAGCTCGGGGCTGTCGGTCCGGCAGATCGCGGTGACCAGCAGGAGGCCGCCCGGGGCGAGGACGCGGCGGGCCTCGCGCAGCGCCCGGTCGGGGTCGTCCAGCTGGGGGAGGAGGTTCACGGCCACGGCGGCGTCGAACGTCCCGTCCCGGAACGGCAGGCGCAGCGCGTCGGCCCGCAGGCGGGGCGCCGGATGGGCGGACACGAGCTCGGCGGAGGCGTCCAGCCCGACGAGCCGGAACGGCGGCGGGTGGGGGAGGGCGTCGCTGAGGGCGCCCTCCCCGCAGCCGATGTCCAGGACGCGGGACGCGCCCGAGCCCAGCAGCTTGGTGGCGATGTGGTCGTGCAGGCTCCGCGCCCCGATCAGGTACTTCCTGATGACCCTGGCGGCCAGGCGGAAGCGCTCGGGGCCGGTGTCGTGGTCGGGCGTGAGGGCCATGCAGAGAGTCTGCCCGGTGTGCCGCCCCGAAAGCGTCGTCAGGCGGTGACGCCTCCGTCGATGACCAGGTCGTGCCCGATGACGTGGGACGAGGCGTCGGAGGCCAGCCAGAGGATGGTCTCGGCCACTTCCGCGGTTTCGGCCACCCGGCCGGACGGCGCGGAGGCGCGCATCCGCTCGGCGCGCCCGGCGGGCGTCTCGCCCGGGAGCAGCGACATCGGCGTGTCGGTGGCGCCCGGGCTGACGGCGTTGACGCGGACGCCGTCGGCGACGTGGTCGAGGGCGGCGGTGCGGGTGAGGACGCTGACCGCCGCCTTGGAGGCCGCGTAGGCCGCGAGGCCGGGACGGCGCCCGTGCACGCCGATGTTGGACGAGACGTTCACGACGGTCCCGCCGCCGTGGGCGCGCATGTGGGCGATCTCGTGCTTCATCGACAGGAACACGCCGGTCAGGTTCACCGCCAGGACCTCGTTCCAGGCGGCGTCGTCGATGTCGGCGACGGGGCCGGCAGCGCCGAAGATCCCGGCGTTGTTGACGGCGACGTGGAGGCCGCCGTGGCGGCGCGCGACCGCCTCGACCATCCCGGCGGCCGACGCGGGGTCGGTCACGTCCGCGACGACGTGGTCGGCGCGGCCGGAGCCGACCTCCTTCACCGCCTCGGCCAGCGCGGCCTCGTCGCGTCCGGCCAGCACGACGGTCGCGCCCTCGCGGGCGAACGCGTGCGCGGCGGCGCGGCCGATGCCGCCCGCGCCGCCGGTGATGAGAACGATCTTGTTGTCGAATCGCATGCCGAGCTCCCAGAATATTAGAACGAACGGTCTTGAATAAGGGCCGAGAGAAGCCCGCCTTCGGAGAGAGGGCGGGGTCAGACGAAGAGGGCGGCTGCCTGGCGGGTCGCGTCGCGGAGGCGGTGGTCGTCGGCGGGGGCGCGGCCGAGGACGCGCATGCCCTGGAACAGGACGAGCAGGAGGCGGGCCAGCGCGCGGGGGTCCCTGTCCGGGGGCAGCTCGCCCTGGGCCCGCGCCCGGGTCAGCGCCGTGGTGAGCGAGGCCTCCAGGAAATTCCAGCTCGCCTCGACCAGGCGCGCGGCCTCGGGGTCGCGCCCGGCCAGTTCGACCGCGGTGTTCACCACGAGGCAGCCGAGCCGGGGCCGGTCGCGCGCCGACTCCGCGGCGTAGCGCTCGATCAGCGCGCGGACCGCGGGCAGCACGGGCCCGGGCTGTGACAGCGCCTCGGCGATCTTCGGGTCGGTGTCGCGGACGTAGCGTTCGAGGGCCTTCAGGTACAGCTCGCGCTTGCCGCCGAACGTGGCGTAGAGGCTGGCCCGGGCGATGCCGAGATGGGCCACCAGGTCGGCCATGGAGGTCGCCTCGTAGCCGCGCTCCCAGAACAGCTCCAGCGCGCGCCGCAGCGCGGCGTCCGGATCGAACTCCTTCGCCCGTGCCATGCCGACGACGATAGAGCGTTCAAGAACGAGCGGTCAAATATCAGGCCCGCGACGGCATCGGGAGGGACGGGCGGTCCAGGTCCATGACGTCCAGCACCGCGCCGTCGGCGGCGAGCGCCTCCACGACCGGTCCCCGGCGGGCGCCCCAGACCACGACGACGTGCCCGTGCTCGGGGACGTCCAGGATCCGCTTGCCGACCCGCACCCGCGCGACCTCGGCCGAGGCCCGCAGCCGCGCCTCGTTCACCCACTTGGCGCCCCACGGCAGCAGCCGGTTGGCGTTGCGGACCGTGCGGCCCGACCCGTACTTGAGCAGGTGGCGCCCCATCTCGCCGGACGAGCGGCGCGCCAGCGGTTCCTCGGGGGCCGATCCGCCCGCGCCGCCCAGCTCCATCCACTCGCCGTCGCGGCGGTGGAACGTCCAGCCCTCGATGAACGAGGACGCGGAGTCCCCCCACTGGTACAGGAACGTGACAACGGCGATGTCGCCGTCCTTGTCGAGCCCGAGCGGAAGGTAGTCCCGGCCTTCGGCGAAGGCGGCGGGAGCGGGGACGGGAAGGCCGTCCCGGAGGAGCCGCAGGCACTCCTCGTGCACCTCGTGGTCGTTCATGATGGGGGACCTTTGATCGTGCAGGCAGGGCAAAGGGCCCTCCCGCGAGAGGGCCCCACGTGAGGTTCACTCTAGAGGTCCGGCTCGTCTGGTTTCACCCGTCTGGCGTACTCCCGACAAGCCTTTGCCATCCGTCCTTCATCTCATGGTCGATCACCGGCCCGCGCGGCCGGAGCGCCCGCGAGGCGAGGACGGCGCACAGGGCGGCCAGCGGCAGTTCCACCCCCGCCGCCAGGGCGATCGCCGCCGTCCGCTCCGCACCGGACGCGGAGGTCGTCACGTCGAACCACGCGTCCACGGCCAGCAGCGCCCCGGCCGCGGCGGCGGCGAGGCCGTGGCGCGGATCGCGACGGACGAGCAGCACGCCGGTGCCGAGCAGCGCGGCGGCCTCCATCGCGTCCAGCCCCACCCAGGCGGCGGACCAGTTCGACACCGTGGCGGTGGACGGCATGGTGGCGGCGAGCATGCACATCCAGGGCACCAGCGCGGCGGCGCCCCCGATGAACGCCCAGCCGAGCCGCCGGCCTCCCTCCCCGCGCCGCGCGACGGCGCCCGGCGGCCCGTACCGTCCGGGACGCGGACGGCGCCGGACGCTGATCGCGGGACGGGGCGAGGGGGGACCGGGGCGGGTGAGGACGGCGACCATGGGGGGCTCCTGCGGACGGTGATCGGTGCGCATCCGCGGTCCGGATGCCTGATCAAAGCCTCGCCGGGATCGGCCGCACGATCAGTAGCGCACCCTTCCGACCGGGGGTGGCACTGGGTTCACCCCCGGCCCTGCACTCTGGTTCATGGCGGCGCCCGAAGTGGGGCAATACGGTTTCCCCATGGCATCCCTCTCCGCGGCCCGGCGTGTCCGCGTGCGCGCTCCGTGGTCGGCCGCGGCGTGGCGCGACACGGTCTTCGTCGTCTCCGGGGTGCCGCTGCAGCTCGCCGGCTGGCTGATCCTCGGATCCCTCTGGACGCTCTGGACGCCGGTGCGGGCGACGCCGATCCTCGTGCTCACCTGCGTGTCGGCGATCCTGCTGCTGCTGGCCCTGCGCCCGCTGACGTCCTGGCAGCGGGAGCGGTGCTGGGCGATGCTCGGCCTCGACATCCCGCGCATGCCCGACTTCGACGGCGGGCGCGCCTGGGACGTCCTGCGCGACCTCCGCTCGCCGGAGCTGTGGCGGGTGCTCCAGTACCACCTGCTGGTCGGGCCGCTCCTCGCCCTCGGCGGGCTGGCCGTCACCGTGGCGTGGACGGCCGGGCTCGCCCTCGCCACGTCCGGGACCTACGCGTGGGCGGTGCACCCCGGCGACCCGCTGTCCGGCCACCCGCAGCGCGTCGCCGTGCTCACCGCGGCCGGCGTGCTGCTCCTGGCCGCGGCGCCGTGGGCGGCGGCGGGGGTCCGGCGCCTGGACGCCCGCGCCGCCGCCGCGCTGCTCGGCCCCGACCGCGCGAAGGAGCTCCAGCGGCGCGTCGACGACCTGGCCGAGAAGCGCGCCAGCGTCGTGGACGCCGCCGACATCGAGCGCCGCCGCATCGAGCGGGACCTGCACGACGGCGCCCAGCAGCGGCTCGTCTCCCTCGCGCTCAACCTCGGGCTGGCGCGCGAGACGCTCGGCGGCGTCCCGGACGAGGCCATGCGCGTGATCGTGGAGGCGCACGAGGAGGCCAAGGCGGCGCTGACCGAGCTGCGCGACCTGATCCGCGGCCTGCACCCGGCCGTGCTGGAGGACCGCGGCCTGGACGCCGCCCTGTCCGGCGTCGCCGCGCGGGTGCCGCTGCCCGTCCGGCTCCGCGTCGACATCGAGCCGCGCGCCTCCTCCACCGTCGAGGCCGTCGCCTACTTCGTCGTCTCCGAGGCCCTCACCAACGTGGTCAAGCACGCGCGCGCGAACGAGGTGGACGTCCGCGTCGCCCGCCTCGGCGACGTGCTGCGGGTGACCGTCCGCGACGACGGCGCGGGCGGCGCCGACCCGTCCGCCGGGACCGGACTGACCGGGCTCGCGCGCCGCGTCCGGTCCGTGGACGGTACGTTCCGGATCACCAGCCCCGCGGGGGGCCCGACGACCGTCACCGTGGAGTTGCCGTGCGCATTGTGATCGCCGAGGACTCGGTCCTGCTGAGGGCCGGGCTGATCAAGGTCCTGGAGACGTCCGGGTTCGAGGTCGCCGCGGCCGTCGGCGAGGCCGAGGGGCTGCTGGCCGCCGTGCGCGAGCACCGCCCCGACGCGGCGATCGTGGACGTCCGGATGCCGCCCGGCTTCACCGACGAGGGCGTCCGCGCGGCGCTGGTGATGCGGCGCGAGACGCCCGAGACCGCGGTGCTGCTGCTGTCGCAGTACGTCGAGGAGCGGTATGCGGCGGACCTGCTGTCGACCAGCACCAGCGGGGTCGGCTACCTGCTCAAGGACCGCGTCGCGGACGTGTCGGGGTTCCTCGACGCGCTGCGCAGGGTCGCCTCCGGCGGCACCGCCCTGGATCCCGAGGTCGTCTCGCAGCTGCTGCTGCGCCGGCACCGCGACCCGCTCGACCGGCTCACGCCGCGCGAGAAGGAGGTGCTCGCCCTCATGGCCGAGGGACGCTCCAACGCGGGCATCGCCGCGGCGCTGGTGGTGAGCGAGAGCGCGGTCGCCAAGCACATCAACAGCATCTTCGCCAAGCTCGACCTCCCGCATGCCGAGGGCGACCACCGCCGCGTCCTCGCCGTGCTGCGCTTCCTGGACGGCGAGGGGTGACGGCCCCGGCCGCCCCGGACCGGCCGCGCCGCCGCGGCGTCTGGATCGCGCTGGCGATCGCGACGGCGCTGGTCGTGGCCGCGCCGATCGGCCTCACGGCGTTCGGCCGCGCCGTCAAGCGGACGGCGACGTCCATGACCCCCTACCCGCAGCCGATCCGGGAGGTGCGGCTGGACGTGGGCAACGCCGAGATCTCGGTCGGTCCGGGATCGGACGGCGGGACGCGCGTCTACAAGGACCTCCACTGGGGGCTGAGCAAGCCCGAGCTCACCGAGTCGCTGGTGGACGACATCCTGTTCGTCACCTTCCGCTGCCCGGGACCCGACCGGCTGGGCGTCGGGTGCGGGGCGGACATCGACGTCCAGGTCCCGGCCGGGGCGCGCGTGTCGGCGGTCGCCGGCTCCGGGAGCATCGACGTGCGCGGGGTGACCGGCGACCTCGACCTGCGGACCGGGTCCGGAGAGATCGACGTGACCGGGGCGCGCGGGCGGCTGCGGCTGCTGGCGAGGTCCGGGACGATCAACGGCCGCGCGCTCGCCTCGGCGAAGACGCAGGCCGACGTGTCGTCGGGCACCCTCGACCTCCGCTACGCCGAGCCGCCGGGCTCGGTCGACGCCTCCGCGGGCTCGGGCACCGTGAAGATCATCGTTCCGCCGGGCTCGCGCTACCGGGTCGCCGGGTGGACGGGCGCGGGCAACGCCCACCTCAACCCGGCCGTCTACGACGACCGCTCGCCCCGCCTGATCTCCGTCCGCAGCGGTTCGGGCGAGACCTGGGTCGACTACCGCGATGACTAGGGCGAACGGGACGATCCGGAGCGATGAGCATCACACCGGGCGGATTTGCGTCATCGGTGTGCGGCCGGTTAACTGCTGGCATGCCTTCCGTACGCCCGTGCCGTGAGCACCGCCCGCCGATGCGGCGGGCCATGCGGCGTACGTGTTGCCGGCGAATGTGTGACCGCTGAGGGCCCCCGCCTGAGACTCGCGCCCCGAAGCGAGCGAACTCCGACCCCCTGGAGTCGCGCATGTTCTTCCAACGCCACCTGCTGAGCCACGCGCCGTACCCGCCCGGTCGCTCCTGACCCGCGCGGCGCCTCCTAGGCGCGTCCTCTGACGCCCGGCGCGTCCCGATCGCCGACCCGTCCCGAACGCCGCCGCCCGTCCGGCGGCCCCCGTCCGCATGGGTGATTCCCTGTGATTCAGATCGAAAAACTTCGAAAGGTCTACCGCGGCCGCGGCCGCGAGGTGACCGCCGTCGACGGCGTCGACCTGACCGTCGCCGAGGGCGAGGTCTTCGGCGTGCTCGGCCGCAGCGGCGCCGGAAAGAGCACCCTGCTGCGCTGCGTCAACCTGCTGGAGCGCCCGGACGAGGGCCGCGTGGTGGTCGGCGGCCGGGACCTGCTCGCGCTGCGCGGCGGGGAGCTGCGCCGGGCGCGCCAGGGCATCGGCATGATCCACCAGCATTTCGGCCTGCTCGGCAGCAGGACCGTCGCCGGGAACGTCGCGTTCCCGCTGGAGGTCATGGGCGTCCCGCGCGCCGAGCGGGCCGGGCGCGTCGCCGAGCTGCTCGACCTCGTCGGGCTCACCGAGCACGCGAAGGCCCACCCCGCCCAGATCTCCGGCGGGCAGAAGCAGCGCGTCGGCATCGCCCGGGCGCTCGCGGGACGGCCGAAGGTGCTGCTGTCGGACGAGGCGACCTCGGCGCTCGACCCCGAGACGACCGCCTCGATCCTGGAGCTGCTGCGCGACCTCAACCGCCGGCTCGGCCTCACGATCCTGCTCATCACCCACGAGATGGAGGTGGTGAAGCGCATCTGCGACTCTGCCGCGGTCATGCGGGAGGGCCGGTTCACCGAGTCGGGGCCGGTGCCCGCGCTGCTCGCCCGTCCGGGCTCGGAGCTGGCGCGCGGCCTGTTCCCGCTGCCCGCCGCCGAGCCCCGCGAGGGCAGGACGCTGGTCGAGGTCACCTTCACCGGCGGCGCGACCGACGAGCCGTTCGTGTCGGCGCTCGCCCGCAAGTACGCGCTGGACGTCAACATCCTCGGCGGCGCGGTGGAGACGGTCGGCGGCGAGCGCGTCGGCCGGCTCCAGCTCGAACTGCCCGGCGACCCGGAGGCCAACGCCGCGCAGCTGGCGTTCCTGCGCGAGTCCGGCCTCGCCGTGGAGGTCGCGAACCCGGTGCGGGCGGCGAATCCGGCGCAGGCCGCGAACCCCGTACAGGAGGACCCCCGATGAGCTGGGACGAGGTCATGCCGCTGCTGTGGCCCGCCACCCGCGAGACCCTCTACATGACCGGCGTCGCGACGCTGTTCACCGCCGTCCTCGGGCTGCTGCTCGGGGTGCTGCTGGTGATCACCGAGCGGGGCGGGCTGCTGCCCGCGCCGCCGGTCAACGGCGTGCTCGGCGTCCTGGTCAACATCGGCCGGTCGCTGCCGTTCCTGATCCTGATGGTGGCGATCATCCCGTTCACCCGGGCGGTCGTCGGCACCAGCATCGGCAACGCCGCCGCGATCGTCCCGCTGACGGTCGGCGCCATCCCGTTCTACGCGCGGCTCGTCGAGATCGCGCTGCGCGAGGTCGACCCGGGCGTCCTCGCCGCGGCGGACGCGATGGGCGCCACCCGGCGCGAGATCGTCGGCAAGGTCCTGCTGCGCGAGGCGCGGCCGGGCCTGGTGTCCGGCCTGACCGTCACCGTCATCGCGCTCATCGGCTACACGGCCATGGCCGGGACGGTCGGCGGCGGCGGGCTCGGCAACCTCGCCGTCGTCTACGGCTACGAGCGCTTCGAGACCAAGGTCATGGTCTCCACCGTGGCGCTGCTGGTCGTCATCGTCCTGATCATCCAGGCGGCGGGGGACCTCGTCGCCCGCCGCCTGACCCACAAGTAGCACCGACCCCACAGAGAAAGGCACTCCTCGTGCTTCGCAGACTCACCGCCGCGCTGGCCTCCGCCGTCCTCCTCGCGGGCCTCACCGCCTGCGGCTCCTCGTCGGCGTCCGACGACCCGGACGCCCCGCTGAAGGTCGCGGTCAACCCCGTCCCGCACGGCGACATCCTCAAGTACGTCAAGGACGACCTCGCGGGCAAGGCCGGGCTCAAGCTGGAGATCGTCACCTTCAGCGACTACCAGCAGCCCAACACCGCGCTGAAGGAGAAGCAGGTCACCGCCAACTACTTCCAGCACGTGCCGTTCATGGAGGAGTTCGAGAAGAAGTCCGGGACGAAGCTGGCGTTCGTCGCGCCCGTGCACCTGGAGCCCCTCGGCGTGTACTCGAAGAAGGTGAAGAGCCTGCAGGCCGTCCCGCAGGGCGCGACCGTCGCCGTGCCGAACGACCCGGCGAACGAGGGCCGCTCGCTGAAGCTGCTCGCCGACAACGGCCTGATCACGCTGAAGCCGGACGCGCCGACCAGCGCGACCGAGCGGGACGTCGCGAGCAACCCCAAGGGCCTGAAGTTCAAGCCGCTCAAGGCCGCGCAGCTGCCCCGCTCGCTGGAGGACGTCGACCTGTCGGTCATCAACGGGAACTACGCCATCGAGGCGGGGCTCGCCCCGAACAGGGACGCGCTCGCCGCCGAGAAGGCCGAGGGCAACCCCTACGCCAACGGCATCGTGACGCTGCCGGAGGACAAGGACGACCCGCGCGTGAAGAAGCTCGTCCAGTTGCTGCAGGGCCCCGAGGTGAAGAAGTTCGTCGAGGACAAGTACAAGGGGTCGGTGCTGATCGCCTCCTGACCCGGCTTCGTCCCAGGCCCGGGCCGGTCTTCGAACCCCGGAAAGCGGCGCGGACTGTCCGTCGGTCCTGATAGGACAAGTGCCGACGATCAGGCGAAGGGGACTCATGGCCATTTATCAGCACCTTGAGGAGTACGTCGGCCTGCCGGTGGCCACGTTCAACGAGGACACCGGCACCGAGGAGGAGGACGGCACCGAGGACGACGACGGCCGCGGCGCGGGCACCGATCCCGTCAGCGGGGAGGACTTCCCGCCCGCGGGCGAGGCCGCCTGGTTCGTCGGCACCTCCTTCGACGAGGAGCCGTTCGGCGCCGTCTGGGCGCGGTTCATGGAGACCGTCGACACCACCGAGGTGACGGCGCTCATCATCGGCTACTGGGGCGCGTCCTACGAGCTGGAGAACGTCCCCGACCCGGTGGAGATGCTGACCGGGGCGGCCGCGTCGTTCCCGAAGCTGCGGTCGCTGTTCCTCGGGGACATCACCGGCGAGGAGGCGGAGATCTCCTGGATCGAGCACGGTGACATCACGCCCCTGTTCGCCGCGTTCCCCGACCTGGAGCGGCTGGAGGTGCGCGGCGCGCAGGAGCTCGTCCTCGACCCGGTCAAGAGCGACAGGCTGAAGGTGCTGCGCTTCGAGTCGGGCGGGCTGCCGGCGCGGATCGTCCGCGCCGTCGGCGCGAGCGAGCTGCCCAACCTGGAGCACCTCGACCTGTGGCTCGGCGAGGCGAACTACGGCGGGGACGCCACCGTCGCCGACCTCGCGCCGTTCCTGTCCGGCGAGCGGCTGCCGGCGCTGCGCCACCTCGGCCTGGAGGACAGCGAGATCCAGGACGAGGTCGCGGCGGCGGTCGCCGGCGCGCCGGTCGTCGCCCGGCTGGAGTCGCTGAGCCTGGCGATGGGCGTCCTGACCGACCGGGGCGCCGAGGCGCTGCTGGCCGGCCAGCCGCTCACCCACCTGCGCAAGCTGGACCTGCACCACCACTTCCTGTCCGACGCGATGATCGAGCGGGTGCGGGCGGCGCTGCCCGGCGTCGAGGTCGACCTGGACGACCAGGAGAAGCCGGACGGCGACTGGCACTACATCGCGGTGTCCGAATGATCCAGCAACGCCTGTCCACGTTCGCGGGGCTGCCCGTCCACACCTTCGACGGCGAGCCGGACGGCCCGCTGCCGGACCCGGGCGAGGTGGCCTGGGGCGTCTACCACCATGTCCACGACAACGGCGCGTGGGGCGCGGAGGTCCCCGAGAACCTCGACCTCCTCCTGAAGACGGTCGACACCTCCAAGGTCACCCACCTCGTCATCGGCTTCTGGGGGTTCTCCCGCGAGGAGTTCGACCCGGTGCAGTGGCTGGTGGACAACGCCGGGCGCTTCCCCCGCCTGCGCGCGCTGTTCCTCGGCGACATCCTCGACTGGGAATGCCACATCTCCTGGATCCAGAACGGCGACATCTCGCCGCTGTTCGCCGCCTTCCCAGGGCTGGAGCACTTCGAGATCCGGGGCGCGTCCGACCTGCGGTTCGAGCCCCTGCGCCACCAGCGGCTGAAGGCCCTGCGGATCGAGTCCGGCGGGCTGCCGGCCGAGGTCGTGCGGGCGGTCGCGGGCGGCGACCTGCCCGCGCTGGAGCACCTGGACCTGTGGATCGGTTCGGAGCAGCACGGCGGGTCGTCCTCGGCCGAGGACTTCGCGCCCTTCCTCACCGGCGAGCGGTTCCCCTCCCTGAAGCACCTCGGCCTGGAGAACGGCCCGTTCCAGGACGAGCTGGCGGAGGCCCTGGCGAGCGCGCCGGTCGTCGCCCGGCTGGAGTCCCTCAGCCTGGCGATGGGGATGCTGTCCGACCAGGGAGCGGAGGCCCTGCTGTCCGGGCAGCCCCTCACCCACCTGCGCAGCCTCGATCTGCACCACGCCTTCCTGAGCGAGCCGATGGCCGAGCGGCTCCGTGCGGCGCTGCCGGGCGTCGACCTCGATCTCACCGACGCGCTGGGCGAGCCGGCGTGGCGGGACCAGGAATGGCTCTTCAGCGACTCCTACGTCGCGGTGTCGGAATGACGCTCGCCGTGGTCGGCGCGCCCGGCGACCGGCGTCCCGCGCTGTTCGCCGTGGCGTGCCGGTCCGCCGGGCTTCCCGAACCCCGGCTCGTCCCCTGGACGGACGTGCTGCGCGGCCTCCCGCTCTCCTTCGAGGCGGGCGAGCTGGTCCGCGTCGACTCGCCCGGTGAGGACGCCGGGGCCGACGCGCTGCTGCGCGGCCCCGGCGCGCCCGAGCGGGTCGGCGGCGGGGCGCGCTGGCACCGGACGTTCACGGCGGCGCTGCGGCGGCTGTCGTCGGCGGCGTCGGCCGCCGGCGCCCGCGTCCTCGGCGACGTCGAGGAGATCGCGGTCATGTTCGACAAGCGGCTGACCCATGCCCGCCTGCTCTCCGCGGGTGTCCCCGTCCCGGTCGCCCTGCCCGAGGTCGACGGGTACGCGGCACTCCGCTCCCGGATGGACGAGGCGGGCGAGCGGCGGGTGTTCGTGAAGCCGGCGCACGGGTCCTCCGCCTCCGGGGTGGTCGCGCTCCAGACCGCGCCGGGCCGCGTGCGGGCCGTGACGTCGGCGTCGCTGACCGGCGGCCGGCTGGTCAACTCGCTGCGCGTCCGCTCGTACGAGACCGAGGAGGAGGTCGCGACGCTGATCGACCTGCTCGCGCCGGACGGCCTGCACGTCGAGCGGTGGCTGCCCAAGGCGGCGCTCGGCGGGCGCGTGTTCGACCTGCGCGTCGTCGTCATCGGCGGCGAGCCCACGCACGCGGTCGTCCGCACCAGCCGGACCCCGATGACGAACCTGCACCTGGGCGGCTCCAGGGGAGACCTGGAAGCGGTGCGGCACGCGCTCGGGGAGGACGGCTGGAGACGGGCCCTGGACGTGTGCGCGCGGGCCGCCGCCTGTTTCCCGGGCAGCCCGATGGTCGGCGTCGACCTGCTCGTGGGCTTCGGATTGAGGCGGTTCGCGGTGTGCGAGGTGAACGCCTTCGGCGACCTGCTCCCCGGGCTGACCGGCCTGCCGGGAAGCTCCGCCGAGGGCCTGGACACCTACGGCGCCCAGGTCAGGTCGCTGGTGCAGGCATGCACGACATGAACGACATCATCGGCAGCCACGACGTGCTGCTGTTGACCCTCGACACCCTGCGCTACGACGTGGCCGCCGAACTGGCCGCGGCCGGCGAGACCCCCACGCTCGCCGGGCTGCTTCCAGAAGGCCGCTGGGAGCGCCGCCACACACCCGGCAGTTTCACCTACGCCGCGCACGCGGCGATGCTGGCCGGCTTCCTGCCGACGCCCGCGTCGCCCGGCCCGCATCCGCGCCTGTTCGCCGGAGCCTTCCCGGGCAGCGAGACCACCGCCCCCGGCACGTGGACGTTCGACGCCGCCGACCTGCCGACGGGCCTTGCGTCGGCCGGCTACCACACGGTCTGCGTGGGCGGCGTCGGGTTCTTCAACAAGCTGACACCGCTCGGGTCGGCGTTGCCGTCCCTGTTCGCCGAAAGCCACTGGGAGCGCGGGTTCGGCGTGACCGACCCGGAGTCGCTGCCCAACCAGATCGACCGGATCGCCGAGGTCGTGGCGCGGCTGCCTGCCGAACGGCGCCTGTTCCTGCTGCTCAACGTCGCGTCCCTGCACCAGCCCAACTGGTTCTACCTGGACGGCGCCACAAGCTCGAACGGAGACACCCGTGCGAGTCACGCCGCCGCCCTCCGGCATGTGGACGCGCACATGGGCAGGTTGTTCGGACTGATGCGCCGGCCGTGCTTCGTCATCGTCTGCTCCGACCACGGAACGGCGTACGGCGAGGACGGCCACACGGGCCACCGCATCGGCCATGAAGTCGTCTGGACCGTTCCGTACGGGGAGTTCGTTCTGTCGTGAATCCATACCAGGCGTACGTGTACGCCTACCCGCACAAGACCGCCTACCGTCCGCTGCGACCGGCGCCCGGGCTGCGCGACGTATGGGCGGGGGAGCCGCTCGACGCGCTCTTCCTGTACCTGCACGTCCCCTTCTGCGAGATGCGGTGCGGCTTCTGCAACCTCTTCACGCGCACCGGCGCGCCCGAGGAGCTGACCGGCGCCTACCTCGACGCGCTCGACCGCCAGGCGACCGCCGTCCTGGACGCCCTGGACGGCGCCGCCTTCGCCACCGCGGCCTTCGGCGGAGGGACGCCGACCTACTTCACCGCGTCCGAGCTGGAACGGCTCTGCGGCATCGCCGGACGGTTTCCCGGATTCGGGTCGATCCCGCTGGGCGTGGAGACGTCCCCGGCGACCGCCACCACCGACCGGCTGACCGTCCTCGCCGAACACGGCACCACCCGCGTCTCCATCGGTGTGCAGAGCTTCCTGGACGAGGAGGCGCGCGCGGCCGTCCGGCCGCAGAAGCGCGCCGAAGTGGAGGCCGCGCTGGACCGCATCCGCGCCGTGGGGTTCCCGATCCTCAACATCGACCTCATCTACGGCATCGACGGCCAGACACCCGCGACGTGGCTGCACTCCCTGAACGCCGCTCTCACATGGCGTCCGGAGGAGATCTACCTGTACCCGCTCTACGTCCGCCCGCTGACCGGCCTCGGACGCCGCGCCCAGGACTGGGACGACCAGCGCCTCACCCTCTACAGGCTCGGCCGCGACCACCTTCTCGGCGAAGGCTACGAGCAGGTGTCGATGCGGATGTTCCGGCTGCCGTCATCGGGCGCGGGCGGCACGGAGTACTGCTGCCAGACCGACGGCATGGTCGGCCTCGGCTGCGGTGCACGCTCCTACACCTCCCGCCTCCACTACTCGTTCGAGTACGCGGTCGGAGCCGGGCAGGTCCGTTCGATCATCGACGACTACGTGCGCGAGACCGACTTCACCACCGCCCGCGTCGGATTCACCCTGGAAGACGACGAGCGCCGCAGGCGGCATCTCGTCCAGTCCCTTCTGCAAGCGGCCGGCGTCGACCTGCGCGCCTACCGTGCGCGCTTCGGGAGCGACCCGATGGACGACTTCCCCGCCGACCTGAAGCCGTTCGCCGAGCGAGGGTGGCTGGAGACCTCGGAAGACGTCCTCCGGCTGACCCCCGAAGGGCTCGCCTACTCCGACGCCGTCGGCCCGGCGCTCTTCTCCTCGCGCGTGCAGGCGCTGATGGCGTCCTACGAGGCGCGGTGATGGACCATCTGACGATCCTCTACCGGGGGCCGCTCGCCAGCTGCGACTACGACTGCCCGTACTGCCCGTTCGCCAAGCGCCGCGACACCCCGGAACAGCTCCGCGCCGACCGCGCCGCGCTCGAACGGTTCACGGAGTGGGTGTCGGGCTGCGACCATCGCGTCTCGGTCCTCTTCACGCCGTGGGGCGAGGGGCTCGTCCGCTCCTGGTACCGGCGCGCCCTGACCGGCCTCAGCCGCCTTCCGCATGTGGACCGGGTCGCGATCCAGACGAACCTCAGCCACCGCGTCTCCTGGACGGCCGACGCCGACCTCTCACGGCTGGCGCTGTGGGCGACCTACCACCCCGGCCAGGTCCCCTACGAGCGGTTCCTGGGCAAATGCCATGACTTGGCGGAGCGCGGGGTCCGCTTCAGCGTCGGCGTCGTCGGCCAGCCGGAGCACCTCGACGCCGCCCGCCGCCTCCGGGCCGACCTTCCCGCCGGCACCTATCTCTGGGTCAACGCGGCCGAGGGGCGCACCTACGACGACGCCGAGGCCGCCTCCTGGACCGAGATCGACCCGCTGTTCCCCGTGAGCCGCCACCCGCACGCCAGCCGCGGCCTTTCCTGCCGGACGGGCGACACGGTCGTCTCGGTGGACGGCGACGGCACGGTGCGCCGCTGCCACTTCGTCCCGTCCGTCCTGGGCAATCTCTACGACGGCTCGTTCCGCGCCGCCCTGGCGCCCCGCCCGTGCCCCCTCGACACGTGCGACTGCCACATCGGCTACGTGCACCTCGAACCTCTCGGCCTCTACGACACCTTCGCCGGCGGCATCCTCGAACGCATCCCCGCCCTGCTCGACCAGCCCTGACCGTCGCGCCGCCGTTCAGCGGTCCGGACCCGGAGCCTCGTGTTGCCCGCTCCGCCCGTCCGGATCGGCGGCGTAGCGGCCGGCGAGTTCGGCACCGATCCTGGCGAGTTCGCGCTGGACGGTGCACGGCTCAACGACGTCGAGCAGCGTGCCCCAGCCGGCGAGGTGGCGGGCGATGTCCAGTGGCGTCGGGGCGGCGAGACGCACCCGGACACGCCCGTCGCCCGCCTCGCCGTCGGTGTGGCAATGCCGCCCGAACTGGTCGCGCAGGACGGGCACGAACCGCTCCTCGACGAGCACGGTCGCCCACGTCCGCGAGCGTCGGCTCTCGATCTCGTCGGTGACCTCCTGCCAGGCGGTGGCGAGGGTGAAGTCGTCGGGGCGTTCGGCGGGAAGGCCGGTCGGCTCGGCCCGGGTGATCCGGTCGACGCGGAAGGTCCGCCGCCCCCGCTCGGTGCCCGCCAGCAGGTACCAGACGTCGTCCTTGTCAATCAGGCCCCACGGGTCGACCAGCCGTTCCGACGGTTCCCCGGTGCGGCCGGCGTAGGTCAGGCGGACCCTGAGGCGGCGGATCACGGCGGTCTGCAGCAGGTCGACCATCGCGGGCCGGGGACGGCCCCGCTCACCCCACCGGACGGGGTCGACGAACGTCGCGTCCATGGCGGCCTCGGCATCGGTGCGGAAGGTCCGCGGCAGAGCTCCCATGAGCTTGCGCAGCGCGGCCCTGGCCTCGGGCGAGACGGCGGCGGGGCCGACCAGCAGGAACAGGGCCCGCGCCTCGGCCGCCGTCAGACCGCTGAGGTCGGTGCGGGCGCCGCCGACCAGCTGCCAGCCGCCGCCGCGGCCCGGCTGCGGGTAGACCGGGACGCCGGCCGACGCGAGCGCCTCCAGGTCGCGGCGGGCGGTGGCCACCGACACCTGGAGCTCGGCCGCCAGGTCGGCGGCGGTCACACGGCCGCGGACCTGCAACAGCAGCAGGACGGCGACGAGGCGGTCAGCGCGCATGAACCCGGATTTCCGCAGAAAGTGCTCAGAGGATGAGCACTTTACCCGGAAGCATGGAAGGCGTCGCCCACCGAGAGGGGAACCACCGATGATGCATTTCGCGGACGCCGCCGAGTGGGAGGCGTGGCTGGCCGAGCACCACGAGAGCGGGGACGGCGCCTGGCTGAAGATCGCCAAGAAGGGGTCGGACGCCGCCTCCGTCACGATCACGCAGGCGCTGGAGATCGCGCTGTGCTACGGCTGGATCGACAGCCATCGCCGGACCCACGACGAGCGCTTCTACCTGCAGCGGTACTCGCGCCGCCGCAAGGGGGGCTCCTGGTCGCGCAAGAACGTCGAGCGGGTGGAGGCGCTGACCGCCGCCGGGCGGATGCGCCCGCCCGGCCTGGCCGAAGTCGCCGCCGCCCAGGCGGACGGCCGGTGGGCGGCCGCCTACACCGCCCAGCACGACGCCACCGTCCCGCCCGACCTCGCGGCCGCGCTCGCGACCTGCCCGCAGGCCGCCGCCCGCTTCGAGGCGCTCGACAAGACGTCCCGCTACCTGATGATCCTGCCGCTGCTCAAGGCCCGGACCCCGGCCGGGCGCGCCACCCGCCTGAACAGGGCGCTCTCCGAGCTGCGGGATCGCTGAAACCGATCGCCGGAACCGGGGCGCAGACGCGCGCGGAGGGAAGCGCACTGCGCTTCCCTCCGCAGGGCGGGCGTCCCGCCGCGTGTTGTCACCAGACCGCGCCCATGCCTCCACCCGGCGGGTCGCCAGCGGCTCGCAGCAAGACCGGAAGCGTGGTCGCGCCCGCCGTCACCCGCCGAGGCAGAAGCAACGGGGGCGGTTCCGACCGGCGTCTGGCCGGAACCGCTCGCCGGATTCAGGTCTGCTTCTCGGGGTGGTAGTCGGCCTCGTCGACGCCGAACGTCCACGCGACGCCAGCGCGCGCCGTGCGGGTGTCCGGCGGGACGCGCAGGTAGTAGGTGCGGTGGGTCCCGTCCGGTTCGGGGGTGGAATTGACCACCTCCACCATGACCACCGGCTCGTCGCCCGGCAGTTCGATCGACCACAGGACGCCCGTCTCGTCCCGGTGCAGGGGACGCGCGCCGGTCTCGGCCAGGTAGCGGTCGTAGCCGAAGATCTCCAGCATCACGCGGCGCAGCTCGGCGTTCTGCTCGGAGGAGATGCGGTCGGGCGTCAGGTTCTTCAGCGACGCGACGAAGCCGGCGGGGATCGGCATGCCGCGCCAGGCGTGCAGCGCGAACCCGTCCGGGTAGGCGAGGGCGGGGCCGTCCCCGCGGTGCAGCCGCCCGGGCTCGTCGCGGTACAGCTCGCTCGGCCGCTCCGACAGGATCACCAGCCGCTCGTAGGGCCACCACCAGCCGGCGGACCGGGCCACCTCCGCCAGGCCGGCCAGCCGGCCGTCGAGCCGTCCGAGCGACTCGAACAACGCCAGCCACGGTGCGTCGTGCTGGCCCAGGACGGCGTCGAGCGTGGCCGCGCGCAGCAGCGATTCGGCCTCGCGCTTCTCCTGGGTCGACCGCCTTCTCCGCGCACCGAGGGACCGGCCGGTCGCCTGCTCGCCGCACGCCCCGCGCACGCGCGCGACCAGTGCCTGCACCTGGTCCCACAGGAGCCCGCCGGTGTCGGCCCACGTGCGCGGCCACTGCTCCGGCCCCTGCTCGGAGCACGCCGCCGCACGTTCGGCCTCCCAGGGGCGGGTGCGCACGTCCGTCAGGACGCTCGGCCCGGCAGCGAGGTCACCGAGGTCGGCGCGGGCCTGTTCGAGGAGGTCGTCGAGCCCCGCCGCCTCCAGCGCCTCGCCGTGGCCGGCGAGCACGGCCGCCGCGACGGAGCCGCGCGCGGGGGAGGGCACCCACAGGCACCGCTCGGGGGGCTTCAGCCCGGCGGAGGCGTAGGCCGCGGCCACGCCCGCCTCGGCACGGGCTCGGTCGGCGGGGCCGGTGGCGAACCCGGCCGCCTGCCAGTCGCCGACGACGAAGTGGGTCTCGCGTACCGTTCCGGTGAGCATCCCGCCTCCTCAGTCGGCCACGACGCGGACGGAACCGGGCACGTACTCGCGCTGGCGGATCACCCGGTACCAGCCCTTGGGCAGGGTGATCGCCGCGTGCTCCTCGTGCACCAGGCGCCCGCCGGACGGCAGGTGCAGGTGGTCCGGCACGAGCGGGTCGGGGGTGCGCAGCAGCGTGCCGGGCGCGGCCAGCGCGTGCGCGTGCCCGGTGGCCTCGCCGAGGGCGAGCACCATGCGGCCCCGGCCGTCGCGCGGGGACGGCGGCAGCTCGCGGACGGACTGCGGAACCGTCTCCTCGGGCACGGGCAGGATCAGGACGTCTCCCTGTCGGTACATGCGGCGAACGTAACGCCCGCCACCGACAGAACCCGCGCCCCGACGAGGGCGGCGGGGGTCAGAAGCCGCGGGTCCGGCGCGCGGCGGGGCGGGCCCAGCGGCCGGACGCGCTCAGCCCGACGTGCTGGAACGCGCGGACGAGTTCGCCGCCGAGGTTCACGCCGGCGCCGAGGGCGAGCGCCACGGACACCGCTCCGATGAGGCTCAGCACGCCCGCCTGCGGCGAACCGGTGTTGAGCTCGACCATGCCCCGGTAGAGCGCGGTCCCCGGCAGCAGCGGGCCGATGGCGGGGACCACGAACGGCATGACCGGCTCCCCGTGCCTGCGGGCGAGCCAGCTCGCCATCACGCCGACGATGGTGGCGGCCACGGCGGCGGCCAGAACCGGTGGAACGTGCCATCCGCGGGCCAGCACGAAGAGCACCCAGATCAGCGCGCCGCCGAGGGCGACGGTGGTCAGCACGTCCCGCGGGGCGGCCAGGGACACCGCGAACGACAGCGAGATGGCGGCGGCGGCGATGACGGCGACGGGCTCCAGGCTCGCCGACGGGGTGGGCAGGTGCCGGACGTCGATCGGCACACCCATGCTGACCGCGGCGTACACCACGGCGCCCAGCCCGGCGACGATCGCCGCGATCATGAAGAAGACCTCCAGCATCCGCGCCCCGGCGCTCACCAGGTCGCCGGTGATGCCGTCCTGGATGCTCGCCACCAGCGGGCGCCCCGGAAGCAGCGCCAGGATCGAGCCGGTGACGATCGTGGCGGCCTGGCCGGGGTTGCCCAGCGCCACCACCCCCGCGGCCGCCGCCGCGCCGATCGCCGCGGCCACCGCGAACTGGAAGAACTCCGCGATGCCGCGGCGCGCCAGCGCGGCGGCCGTGCGGTCGCCCAGCATCGTGGCGACGAACGCGGTGGTCGCCACCAGCGGTCCGCCGCCGGACAGCACGCTGCCCGAGGCGGCGATGAGGCCGAGGGACACGACCAGCAGCCAGGTCGGGTACGGAGGACCGCCCCTCTTGATCTCCGCGAGCCGCTTGTGGGCCTCGTCCAGTTCGAGCATGCCGATGGAGGCGTCCTGGACGAGCTGGTGAAGCGCCGTGAGCCGCCAGTAGGCCGGGGTCCGCCGCCGGATGGAACGCGCGCTGGTCATCGGCGCCGCGCCCCCTCCCGGATGCGCCGAGACGAGGATGCTCGTCAGGGTGACCTGCACCTCGCACCGGGGGAGTTCGAAGGCCACTCCCAGGCCGAGCATGGCCTCGTTCACGCGCTCGGTGGTCTCACCGCTGGCCAGGAGGAGCTCGCCCACCCGCAGGACGAGGTCGATGGCCCGCGGGTCGACGACCTCGCCGGGCTCGTCTTCGGGCGGTTCCGGGGGCGACCCGTCCATGAGGACCTGCCATGTCCGCCGCAAGCGATCAGCCGCGCCCATACCCCCGCCGGTGTCCCTTCCCGCCCATGAACCGATCTTGACTGGCAGGCTACCCACCAGCCCGGTGTCCCCAATCCGTGGCCTGCGTCCCACCCCTTCCGCAGAGGTCGACCGCCCGCGCAGGCGGCGACCGGGACGCCGGGCGCCGCCGCGTCCACCTGCTGAATCAGAAGAGTGACCGGCTGGTTCGCCGTCCGGCGCCCGTCCGTTGACGTTGGCAGGCGCTCCAGGGTGTTGGTTCCCCGATCGGTGAGCCCGACCCGCACGGTTCCGCACTCGTCGGCGTCACCGCGCGGGCGCCGGGCGCCGACCCCCCAAGAGGGCCTCCGCTGTTTTCCACAGAACTCGATTCTGGTGTGGTGTGCTCCGAAGCACTGGTAGCAAGGACGCATGAGTTCTTCGGACGGTCTGCGCGACGAGGCCGAGCGGTGCCTGCGCGCCCTCGCCGGTGACCACGCGCGCCTGCGCGACGACCAGTGGACGGCGATCAGCGCGCTCGTCGTCGAGCGGCGGCGCGCCCTCGTCGTCCAGCGGACGGGCTGGGGCAAGTCCGCCGTCTACTTCGTGGCGACCCGGCTGCTGCGCGAGCGCGGCGCCGGCCCGACCGTGATCGTCTCGCCGCTGCTGGCGCTGATGCGCAACCAGATCGACGCCGCCGAGCGGGCGGGCATCCGCGCCCGCACGATCAACTCCTCCAACACCGGCGACTGGGACCAGGTCTTCGCCGAGGTGGAGGAGGGCGCGGTCGACGTCCTGCTGGTGAGCCCCGAGCGGCTCAACAACCCCGATTTCCGCGACCTCGTCCTCCCCAAGCTCGCCGCGGGCGCCGGGCTGGTCGTGGTCGACGAGGCGCACTGCATCTCCGACTGGGGCCACGACTTCCGCCCCGACTACCGGCGGCTGCGCACCCTGCTGGCCGAGCTGCCGCCCGGCATCCCGGTCCTCGCCACCACCGCGACGGCCAACGCCCGCGTCACCAAGGACGTCGCCGAGCAGCTCGCGGGCGACGACGCGCTGGTCCTGCGCGGCCCCCTCGAACGCGACTCGCTGCACCTCGCCGTGGTGAGCCTCCCCACCGCCGAGCAGCGCATCGCCTGGCTGGGCGAGCACCTCGGCGACCTCCCGGGCAGCGGCATCATCTACACCCTCACGGTCGCCGCGGCCCACGAGATCACCGCGTGGCTCCGCGACCGCGGCTACGAGGTGGCCGCCTACTCGGGCCAGACCGAGCAGGCCGAGCGCCTCCAGGCCGAGCGCGACCTCCACGACAACAAGCTCAAGGCTCTCGTCGCCACCAGCGCCCTCGGCATGGGCTTCGACAAGCCCGACCTCGGCTTCATCGTCCATGTGGGCGCCCCGCAGTCCCCGGTGGCCTACTACCAGCAGATCGGACGCGCCGGCCGCGGCGTCGACCGCGCCGAGGTGATCCTGCTGCCCGGCCGGGAGGACCGCGACATCTGGGCCTACTTCGCGAGCCTCGCCTTCCCGCCGGAGCACATCGTCCGCAGCACGCTGGACGTCCTGGACTCCGCCGGCCGCCCGCTCTCCACCACGGCCCTGGAACCGCTGGTCGACCTCAACCGGGCCCGCCTGGAGATGATGCTCAAGGTGCTCGACGTGGACGGCGCCGCCCGCCGCGTCAAGGGCGGCTGGACGTCCACCGGCGAGCCCTGGTCCTACGACCGCGAGCGCTACGAGCGCGTCACCGCCGAACGCCGCCGCGAGCAGCAGGCGATGCTCGACTACATCGCGGCCACCGGCTGCCGCGAGGAGTTCCTGCGCCGCCAGCTGGACGACCCCGACGCGGCCCCCTGCGGCCGCTGCGACAACTGCACCGGCCGCCACTGGCCCACCGACGTCACCCGGGAGAGCGCGGACCGGGCCCGCGACCGCCTGCACCGTCCCGGCGTCGACATCGCCCCCCGCCGCATGTGGCCGACCGGCGTCAAGGAGGACCTGGGCGTCTCCGGCCGCATCAAGCCCGAGCTCCAGGCCGAGACGGGCCGGGCGCTCGGCCGCCTCACCGACATCGGCTGGGGCAACCGCCTGCGCGACCTGTTCGCCGCCGGCGACACCGACGTCCCCGCCGACCTGGTGGACGCCGTCGTCCAGGTCCTCGCCGCCTGGGACTGGGCGGCCCGCCCCACCGGCGTCGTCACCATCGGCTCCCGCTCCCGCCCCCGCCTGGTCACGACGTTCGGGCAGCGCATCGCCCAGATCGGCCGCCTGCCCTACCTGGGCGAACTGGTCCCCGTCGGCGAGCCCGTGCCGCGCCGGCACAACAGCGCCCAGCGGCTCCGCTCCGTCTGGCACAGCCTGACCGTCCCCACCGACCTGGCGGAGGCCCTGGCCGACAACCCCGGCCACATCCTCCTGGTGGACGACCGCATGGAAACCGGCTGGACGATGACCGTG
Source organism: Actinomadura sp. NPDC048032 (assembly GCF_040653175.1). Lineage (NCBI taxonomy): Bacteria > Bacillati > Actinomycetota > Actinomycetes > Streptosporangiales > Thermomonosporaceae > Actinomadura > Actinomadura sp. NPDC048032. The sequence goes on along the minus strand of NZ_JBEZJP010000016.1, from coordinate 148 downwards.
GCGACCCGCCTGCTGAAGGAGTCCGGCGCCCGCTCGACCCTCCCCCTGACCCTGGCCACCCCCACCTGACCCGCACCCGAACCCCCCACGCCCGCCCGGTTGCGTAGGCGGGTCTTGCGGTGGCTGCATCGGGGCCCTCGGGGGCCCC
>NZ_JBEZJP010000015.1:0-41066 GCF_040653175.1 Actinomadura sp. NPDC048032 | reverse complement strand
GAGGACGACGGCGGCGCGGGTCCCGGTGGTGCCCTCGTCGATGCTCAGCACGCCGCGCCGGCGCTCTCTGATCATCTGCGAAACATTCCTCTCGTCAGCGCGCGCTCAGGCTGGCACCGTCTCGCGCCGCTCCAGCCGGATCGGCTCCTCCTCCAGGTTCACCGCGACGCGCGTCGGGTCCCACTTGACGATCACGCAGGTGACCAGGCCGAGCAGCGGGACGGCCGACAGCAGCATCAGGCTGGCGCCTACCCCGAAAGCGGCCTGGAGCTGCGGGAACACGTACAGGCCCGCGACGGAGCCGAAGCTGCCGAGCATCCCGGTCACGCCGGTGCCGAGGGTGCGGATGTCGCTGCGGTACGACAGCGCCGCGATCGACTTGCCGTTCGGGCCGGGGCCGGCGGAGTGGAAGAAGATGAACAGCACCGGCAGCGCCGCGGCCAGCGCGATCGGGAGCTGCTTGAACGTCGCGCCCATGACCAGCAGTGCCACGAACACCACCGCGTACCCGGCCGCCGAGCTCACCCGCAGGCCGAGCCGGCGCCCGAAGTAGGCCGACAGGCATCCGCCGACGATGCCGACGGCGTTGAACGCCATGGAGCCCGCGGTCGCCTTCTCGAACTCCTTGCCGAACAGCTCCAGGCTGATCACCGGGAGGTACCAGCCAACGGCGAAGTACTGCATGGACTGGGTCAGGGAGATCACCGTCGACAGCACGGTCCGGGGCAGGTACGCGCCGCGGAACAGCACTCCCGCGTCCCGGATGCCGACCTGGTGGCGCGCCTCCAGGGCCTGCGGGGTCTCCGGCGGGCCCTCCTCCGCCCGCACCCCGTACATGCGGCGCAGGTTCGCCGCGCACTCCCGCAGCCGGCCCTTGGACGCCAGCCAGGTCGGGCTCTCCACCAGGAAGGTCATCTGAAGGACGAGCAGCGCGGTCGCGAAGACGACCGCCGAGCCCACCGACCATCGCCAGATGTCGGAGCCGACGTCGAGCTTGTAGAACAGGAGCGTGAGCGCGAGGTTGGTGGTCGTCGCCACGTACCAGGCGCCCTGCCAGAAGTTGAGCCTGCCCTTGAGCGAGGACGGGGTGTACTCGGCGAGCAGCGCCATCGCCACGGCGAAGTCGATGCCGTAGGCGACGCCCACCAGCGCCCGCCCGGCGAAGACGGTCTGGAAGTCCGAGCCGACCGCGGTCAGGACCGCGCCGACCCCGAAGACGACCTTCGTCATCAGCAGGGGTTTGATCCGGCCGATCCGGGCGGCGAGCCAACCGCCGAAGGGATTGGAGACGATCGCGATGGCCGGGGCCATCGCGGTGAGCACGCTGACCTGCGTGGGCGAAAGGTCGAGCTGCTCGACCATGGGGGACAGCCCCGCGCCGAGCGCCGCGTTGGAGTAGGCGTCCAGGAACAGGCCCGAGAGGGCCAGGAACCAGATCCAGTTCGCTCGGCCGCGCAGACTGGTGAGGGTGTCGATGAGCCCGGCCGCGTCCGCCGCGTTGCGGATGACCGCCGTTCTCGTGCTCGCAGGGCCGTCGTTCATGCCCGCCGCCTTTCGGGGGTTGAAACCCTTGCCAGCGGTCCGGGAATGACAAAGGCACAGACGAAGACCACTGACAGGGGTGTCTTCGTCTGTGCCTGTCGGTTGACGGGAGGTTAAGCGGGGCCGATCCGGTGTGTCAAGCGCCACAACGCCGCCGGCCCTGCCGCGAACCGGCCGCGAACCCGCAGGCCAGGGGCATCCGCAGGCGCCGCGATGAGTTCTCGCCGGGCCGCGGGTCTTCATTCCCGACCCGTTGGCGACAGGAGGAGAAGCCGTGGGAAACGATGTGTGGCCGATGGTGCACGCGGAGCGGGCGGCACTGATCGACGACCTCTCGCATCTCGAAGGCGAGCAGTGGGAGCGGCCTTCGCTCTGCGACGGCTGGACGGTGCATGACGTGGTGGCTCACCTGGTCGACACGGCCCGCACGACCCGCCTCGGGTTCGTCGCCCGGCTCGCTCGGGCCCGGTTCGACTTCGACCGCCAGAACACGCAGGGGGTGGAGCGCGAGCGCGGCGCCTCACCTCAGGAGACCCTGGAGCGGCTCCGCCAGGTGGCCTCGCGGACGTCGACCCCTCCGGCGCCGCTCGACAGCCGGCTCGTCGAAGAGGTCGTCCACGGCGAGGACATCCGCCGGCCTCTGGGAATCGTCCACGCCTACCCGCTGGAGGCCGTCGTCAGATCGCTCCGCTACCAGGCCCGCACACCGGCGTCGTTCGGCGGAGCCAAGGAGCTGACGGCCCGCCTCCGCCTGACCGCGACGGACGCCGGCCTCTCGATCGGAGACGGCCCGGAGGCGAGCGGAACCGCGCTCTCCCTGCTCCTGGCGATCTCCGGCCGCCGCGCGGCGTTGGACGATCTCTCCGGACCGGGCCTCCCCGCGCTGGCCGCCACCTGAGGGATGCCCGCTCATGATCACGACTCGGCGACGGCTGTCGGAAATGCCGCTTTCATTGGCATTTCTCGTTCTACCGTGCCGCCGTGACCACGCCACCTCCCTCGGACGACGCCCCGAACGACCCCGTGCCGTTCCCTGCCTGGGTTCCGCCCGACGGCTCCACGCCTCAGGCTCTCCCGCCCGCCCCGCCACCGGCGCCGCTCCCGCCCGTCCCCGCTCGCCGCCGGACGAACCGGTTCGCGGTCACCGCGCTGGTCACGGGGCTGCTCGGCCTGATCCCGGTCGCGGTCGGCTTCGTCATCGCCGCGCTCGTGCAGACCGGCCGCCGCGGCGAGAAAGGCAAGGGACTCGCCATCGGTGGACTCGTCGCCTCCGTCGCCTGGGCCGCCGCCGTCGCCCTGACGCTGACCCTGCTGTCCGCGGACGCGAACGGACAGTCCGTGCGCAAGGACGGAAAGGTGGCGGTCACCACCATTCGACCGGGGGAGTGCTTCAGCGAGTTCGAGGAGACTCCCGCCGGTATGTACGTGCGGCGATCGTCCTGCACCGCGCCTCATCAGGGAGAGGTCGGTGCCGAGGGGGAGCTCCCGGACATTCCGTATCCAGGAGAAAGGGAGACGGCCGACCGGGCGTGGACCGTTTGCCGTGAGCGGACCGAGTTCCTGGAGAGGAGCCGGTACGGCTCCGATCTGAAGCTCCGCGTCGCGCCACCGGATGAGGACGCGTGGAAGGGCGGAAGGCGGGCCGCGACCTGCGTCATGGTCTACGGGGGATCAGGTCTGCTCCCGGCCCCTCTCGCGCAGACCATGGAAACGAAATCCCGGGACGAATCCGAACTGGCGCCGGGTGACTGCGTCCAAAAATGGAACGACGACGGCGTGCAGCCCATCATCGCCTGTACCGAAGAACATGAATTCGAAGTGCTCGCCGTCTACACGATGCAAGGCGGCAAGTACCCGGGAGACAAGGGGATGGAGAAGAAGGTAATAAAAGGCTGTCTCAAGTTCGCCCGCAAGGCTTGGGGGGAGAACCCGCCCGCCGACATCGACTTCGCCTACGTGGTCCCCAACGAGGACGGCTGGGAAGCCGAGAGGCGCTTGGGCTTCTGCCTGGTCGAGGGCCGTCATGGACCTCTGAAGCGGTCCGTGGTCCCGCACTAGGACGGCGGGCGAAACGAGCGGCCCGGCGCATCCGGTCAGTGGAGGGCTTCGATGAAGCGGAGCGCCTCGTCGCGCCGCATACCTGTTTCGGCGCAGACGAGCGCGATGGCCGATTCGAGGTCGCCGGCGGTCTTGAAGGCCCTGACCCGGTCCGAGAGCATGGGCCGGTCCACGGGCGGCTCCACGGGTATCAATCCCGCCCGCACGGCGTCGACGTAGTCTTTCGCGGCTCTCAGCCCCAGAGAGGTCTCCTGCCGGACGAACTTCGCCGCGTCCTTCCACCTGCCTTCAGCGATCATCGCGCGCGCTTTGGCCTGGACGTCGGCCGGGACGGTCCGGGCGTACGCCTCTCCCTTGAGGCCGTCCACGTAATCCTTGGCCTCCTTGAGGCCCAGCCCGGTGGCCTGGCGGATCAGCCTGACAGCGGGAATCATGTCGCCTTCCGCGACCAGGGCGACGGCCCGCGCCCTGGCCTCGGGCATGACATACGGGACGAACGGCTTCACTGAATCGCTCCTCCTCGCAGCGGGAGCCGAAGACTCCGCCTAGCGTTTGCGGCCTATGCCGCCGTACATGTGGACGTGGGCGTCCGGGACTTCGGACGCCGCCTGGTCGGGGTGCCAGTGGTTGACGAGCACGATGCCCGGGTCGAGGATCTCCAGGCCGTGGAAGAAGCGCTCCACTTCGGGCTTCGTGCGCGCCACCAGCGGGATGCCGTTGGCGTTGTAGGCGGCCACGCCCGCGGCCACCTCGTCTGGAGCGCTGTCGGCCGTGCAGGTCGACAGCGCCAGCATGCTTCCGGGAGCCAGCGGCTCCATGAGGCGGTCGATGATCCGCTGCACCTCGGCGTCGTCCGGGATGAAGTGCACGATCGCGATCAGGCTCAGCGCCACGGGCAGGCCCAGGTCGAGGGTGTCGCCCAGGTGGTCCGAACCCAGGATCGCGTCGGGGTCGAGGAAGTCGGCGTCCAGATAGGTGGTCCTGCCTTCGGCCGTGCTCGTGAGCAGTGCGCGCGCGTGCACCAGGACGATCGGGTCGTTGTCGACGTAGACGATCCGTGACTCCGGCGCCACGGACTGGGCCACCTCGTGCAGGTTGGGCGAGGTGGGGAGCCCCGTGCCGATGTCGAGGAACTGCCGGACGCCGAACTCGGCGGCGAGGTGACGGGCCGTCCGCGCCATGAAATTCCGGTTGGCCCGCATGGACTTCGGCAGGTGGGGCCAGTCGGCGACGATGTTCGCCGCGGCCTCGCGGTCCGCCGGATAGTTGTCCTTGCCGCCGAGAATGTAGTCGTAGACCCGGGCGGAATGGGGGATCTCGATATTCAGGTCCACCTGGTCCTCGGTCATTTCCAGCCCCCCGATCGTCATGACTGCCGCCCAAGATCACTCTAGGTGCCGCGCCGGCGTCCGTCCCGCGGATCTTCCGCATCGATGAACCGCCGCCGCGCCAGGGGCGGGCGACCGCGTCCGGATGCCGACCCGTGAGCCGCCCCAGCCGGACATGGTCGCCGAGATCCGCCCGGGACGGATCCGGCATGTGCCGCGGCGCCCGGTCCCTGTGACCCGGCGGAGGCTGCCACCAGGACGGCGCCTTCACGGCTCGCCGAGGGAGTGGGCTCACGAGGCCCCGCGCACTTCGTCATTGTGCTCGCGGGCGCTTTGAATTATGACACGGAGGCCCTCTCTCCAGAAGTTTCGCGTCCAAGAAATTCGTTCCTTCGAATTTGTCGGGTTAGGGAAAAGTGTTTGAGGGGCTCTTGGCCCGCGCGGCGTCCGGCGCGCCGCCGGGTGACTCTCTCGCCAGGTCAGAGGTGGTGATCATTGTCGTGGTGATCGACGACATCGTCATTCGCATAGCGGACAAACCTTGCCGATCTGGTGAGGCCTCGCAGCTGAGGCATGCAGAACAAACGACGCAAAATAAACGTCGCTCCGTGGGGCGGGCGCCGTGATGGCGCACTCGGTCCGGATTTCAGAAGAACTGCGCCCGAGGATCTCGAAAGAATCTACCTGTGGCCTGTCATTGATCGTTTTCTATTGGCTATAAACAAGAGAGTCCGCGCGGTTCGCGGAAAGGAGCGAAGCCGGATCGAGCGCCCGTGGTCTCCCGGACCGGAAGGCGCCGAAGCGACGCTCAACACCGATCTCCAGAGGCGTGACGGCCACTCTCGGCAGCCGAGCGAGGCGAGGGGCGCCGCCGCCGGCCAGGAAGGACAAAACCCCCTATGACCCGTACCCCCATGCTCCCTGGAACGCGTCGCGCCGGGCAGTGCGCCGCCCCGGCCCGCGACCGGCCGCGTTCCGCCCCGCCCGCTCCGGACGGTCCCGCCGGGGCCGGAAAGCGGGGCCAGGGAACGTGACCGCGCTCGAAGCCGTCAAGGTCCGCGCACGCGAGGTCGAACCGAACCACCGGCTCGGCGGCAGCGTCCGGATGCTCCTGTCGCCGGGCACGGCCCGGACGACGGCCGGCCTCATGGCCCTGCTCGAACTCCGGCCGGGGGAGCGTGTCAGCGAGCACTACCATCCGTACACGGACGAGCACGTGTACGTCTCCGACGGGAGCCTCGTCCTCACCGTCAACGGCACCGAGCACGTCGTGGACGCCCGGGAGGCGGTGCTGATCCGCCGCGGTGCCCGGCACCGCTACGAGAACCGGACCGACCGGCCGGTGACCGCCGTGCTCTTCCTCGGACCGCTGGCCCCGAGCCCCGACATGGGGCATGTGGAGACCGCGGAGCCGGCCGGCGACGGGCCCCCGCCCTCGGTGGACGCGCGGCCGCCCGCCGCCGCGGGCGAGCGGGAGCCGGCATGAGCGGGCGGCGGGCTCGCCCCGTGGCGATCACCGGGATGGGGGTCCTGACGCCGGGCGCCCCGGGAACGAGCGGTTTCTGGGGGACCGTGACCGGCGGCAAGCCCACCTTCCGCACGATCACCGTGTTCGATCCGGGGCCGTACCGGTCCCAGATGGCCGCGGAGATCGACTTCGACGCGGGAAGGCACGGGCTGACGCCCCGGCAGCGGCGCCGGATGGACCGCGCCGCCCAGTTCGCCCTCGTCACCGCGCGGGAGGCCCTGGCCGCCTGCGGGCTGCGGTCCGGCGACCTCGACCCCGCCCGCACCGGCGTGGTCGTCGGCAGCGCGGTCGGCTGCACCGTCTCGCTCGAACGCGAGTACAGCGTGGTCAGCGACAGCGGCCGCCTGGCGGTGGTGGATCCGGCCTACGGCTCCCCGCACCTGCCCGACTACCTCGTCCCGGCGTCCCTGGTCCGCGAGGTCGCCTGGGACGTCGGCGCCGAGGGGCCCGCCTGCGTGGTGTCGACGGGATGCACCTCCGGGCTGGACGCCGTCGCGCACGGTGTGGAGATCATCCGCGACGGCGCCGCGGACGTGGTGCTGGCGGGGGCGTGCGAGGCCCCCATCTCCCCGATCACGGTGGCCTGCTTCGACGCGATCCGGGCGACGTCCCCGGACAACGACGATCCCGAGCGGGCCTGCCGCCCCTTCGACGCCACCCGGGCGGGGTTCGTGCTCGGCGAGGGCGCGGCGATGCTGGTCCTGGAGGACGCGGCGGCGGCCCGGGCGCGGGGGGCGCACGTGCACGCGGAGATCCGCGGGTTCGCGTCCCGGAGCAACGCCTACCACATGACCGGGCTGCGGCCCGACGGGGTCGAGATGGCGGCGGCGATCACCACGGCGCTGGACGAGGCCGGCGTCCCCGCGGAGGGCGTCGACTACATCAACGCCCACGGGTCGGGCACCCGGCAGAACGACCGGCACGAGACGGCCGCCTTCAAACTCGCGCTCGGCCCGGAGAACGCCTACCGGCTGCCGGTCAGCTCCATCAAGTCGGTGGTGGGCCACTCGCTCGGCGCGATCGGCGCGATCGAGGTCGCGGCGAGCGCGCTGGCGATCGAGCACGACCTCGTCCCGCCCACCGCGAACCTGCGGCATCGCGATCCCGAATGCGACCTCGACTACGTCCCCGGGACGGCACGCGAGCAGCGGGTCGACACGGTGCTCACGGTCGGCAGCGGGTTCGGCGGCTTCCAGAGCGCGATGGTGCTCAGCGCCCCGGGACGGTGGCAGGGATGACCGCGGACGCGGCGGCGGCCGAGGACGACCAGGCCGTCATCACCGGGATCGGCGTGGTCTCGCCGAGCGGCCTGGGCGCCGAGCGGCACTGGGAGGCGACGCTCACCGGCCGCATCGCGATCGGCCCCATCACCCGGTTCGACCCGAGCGGCTACCCGGCCCGGCTCTCCGGGGAGGTCCCCGGATTCGTCCCCCGCGACCACCTGCCCGGACGGCTGCTGCCGCAGACCGACCGCCTCACCCAGCTGGCGCTGACCGCCGCCGACTGGGCGCTCACCGACGCCGGGCTGTCGCCGTCCCCCGAGGAGTCGCTGCGGTACGGCGTGGTCCTGGCCAACTCGGCCGGCGGTTTCGAGTTCGGTGAGAACGAGCTGCGCAAGCTCTGGTCGGCGGGGCCGAAGAAGGTCAGCGCGTACCAGTCGTACGCGTGGTTCTACGCGGTCAACACCGGCCAGATCTCCATCCGGCACGGACTGCGCGGCCCCTGCGGCGTCCTCGTCAGCGGCCAGGCCGGGGGGCTGGACGCGATCGGGCAGGCGTGCCGCGTGTTGCGCAAGGGCGCCGACGGCGTGCTGACCGGGGGGTTCGAGGCCCCGGTGTGCTCGTGGGGGGTGACCGCGATGTCGGCCGGCCGGGACGCGCCGACCGCTCCGCAGCTGTCCTCCGGCGACGACCCGGCGAGCGCCTACCGCCCCTTCGCCGCCGGCGCGTCCGGCCATGTGATCGCCGAGGGCGGCGCGATCCTCGTCCTGGAACGCGGGCGCCATGCCCGCGCCCGCGGTGCCCGGCACCGGTACGGGCGGGTCGCGGGGTACGCCGCGACCATGGACCCGCCGCCGGGTTCCGGCCGCCCGGCGACCCTGCGCAACGCCGCCGCGCTCGCCCTCGCCGACGCCGGCCTCGCCCCGGAGCGGATCGACGTGGTGTTCGCGGACGCCGCGGGCAGCGCGATGCGCGACCGCGCCGAGGCCGAGGCGCTCACCGGCCTGTTCGGCGCCGGCGGCGTCCCGGTGACCGCGCCCAAGGCGATGACCGGGCGGATGTCGGCGGGCGGCGCCGCCGTCGACGTCGCGACCTGCCTGCTGGCCATGCGCGACGGGATGATCCCGCCGACCGCCGACGTCCGGGCCGATCCGTCCTACGGACTCGACCTCGTCACCGGACGCCCCCGGCCCGCCCGCATCGACCACGCGCTGATCCTGGCGCGCGGCGAGGGCGGGTTCAACAGCGCTCTCGTCCTGGCCGCCTGCCCCCGCGAGGCCCCGTCCGCGGCCGGACACCTCGACGAACGGGCTCCCCGCGCCCTTCCCGGAAACGACCCCAGGAGCTGACATGGCCGAAGACGGCCCGATAACCCTGACCGACCTGGTCGCCGTCCTGCGCGCCTGCGCCGGCGAGAGCGACGGCGTCGACCTCGGCGGCGACATCGCCGACCACGCCTTCACCGACCTCGGCTACGACTCCGTCGCGATGATGGAGGTCTCCGCGCGGATGGTCGAGCGCTTCGGCCTGCGCCTCGACGAGGACAGGCTGTTCGACCTCCGCACCCCCGCCGAGATGCTCCGCTGCCTCAACCGGGCCGCGGCCGGGGACGGGGAGGTCCGGTCGTGACCGCGAGCACCGACAACCAGATCCTGGTCGACGCGCCCATGGAGCTGGTGTGGGAGCACACCAACGACGTGGCGGGCTGGCCCGACCTGTTCACCGAGTACGCCGCCGTGGAGATCATCGAACGGGACGGCCCCTCGGTGACGTTCCGGCTCACCACCCACCCGGACGAGCAGGGCAACGTCTGGTCGTGGGTGTCGCGGCGCACCCCCGATCCCGAGACCCGCACCGTCCGCGCCCACCGGGTGGAGACCGGGCCGTTCGCGTTCATGAACATCCGCTGGGAGTACCGCCGGCAGGCGGCGGGCGTGCTGATGCGGTGGAGGCAGGAGTTCGCGATGAAGCCGGACTCCCCGATCAGCGAGGACGCGATGCGCGACCGCATCGACCGCGGCACCGTCGAGCAGATGGCGCACATCAAGGCGGTCCTGGAGGAACGCGCCCGCACGGCCCCCGGCGGGTACGGGCCCGGCGACCTCCACGCGCAGCGCCTGCTGTACCTGACGTGCGGGATGCGGCTGGCCGCGGTGGTGAGCGCGCTCGCGGAACTCGGCGTGGCGGATCTGACCGCGTCCGGCCCGCGCTCCGTCACCGAACTGGCCGCGGCCGCCGGCGCCGTGCCGGACGCGCTCTACCGCCTCCTGCGCTGCGCCGCCTCCGTCGGAATCATGGAGGAGCAGCCGGACGGACGGTTCGCGAGCACACCGCTGGGCGACGGCCTGCGCGCCGACGACCCCTACAGCCTGCTGCCCCTGGTCCTGCACAGCACGCGGTCGTACGTGACGAAGCCGTTCGGGGCGCTGGCGCACAGCGTCCGCACCGGCGAGCCCGCGACGGTCCCGACGCTGGGCACCGACATCTGGCGCTACTTCGAGGACAACCCCGAGGACGGCGCCCGCTTCGACCGCACCATGACCACGCTGGGCCGCTGGGAGACCGAACGCCACCTGGACGTCGTCGGGCCCGAGAGGTTCGGCCGGATCGCCGACCTCGGCGGCGGGCAGGGCCATTTCCTCGCGGCGGCGCTGCGGCGCGCGCCGGACGCGTCGGGCGTGCTGTTCGAGCGGCCGTGCGCCGTCAAGGCGGCGGCGGAGGTGCTCGAAGCGGAGGGGGTCGGCGACCGCGTCACCCGGATCGCCGGCGACTTCTTCACCGACCCGCTGCCGGACGACTGCGACGCGTACGTGCTCAAGGCCGTCCTGCACAACTGGCCGGACGAGCGCGCCGCCGAACTGCTGACCGCCGTGCGTGAGGCCATCGGCGACCGGCGCGACGCGCGGCTCTTCATCGTCGAGCACGTGGTGGCGGAAGGGAACGGATGGGACCACGCCAAGTTCCTCGACCTCGACATGCTGGTGCTGTTCGGCGGCCGGGAACGGAGGCCGCAGGAGTGGCGGCGGCTCCTGGCGCGGTGCGGTTTCGCGCTGGTCGGCCGTCCCCGGGAGGGGCACTGGACGGTTCTGGAATGCCGCCCCGCGGAGGCCGCGTGACCGGGTGCCGGTGACCCGGGCCCCGACGTCAAGGAGGACGAGCATGCTTCCCCAAGCCCCGCCGCCCACCCACCGGGCGGTCATGATCCGGAGGATCGCGCCCGGCGACCGGGACGCCGTCGCCGCGGTGTTCCGCGAGCACGACCGCACCGACCTGCCGCGCCGCATCGGCGTCACGCGCCGCACGCTGCTGACCTACCACGACCTGTACATCCACCTGGTCGAGGGAGACGCCTCGTTCGAGCGGGCCCTGTACGCGGCCGGCGACGACCCCGGGTTCCTCGACATCAGCGCCCGGCTCGCGACGCTGCTCGTCCCGTACGACAGGGACCGCCCCGCCATGCGCCAGGCCCAGGCCGAGGAGTTCTACCACTGGTCGGACGACCGGCCGCAGGCGACGTACCGGCTGCTGCTGGAGATCAGCGTGGACGAGGGCCGTGCCGCGGAGTTCGAACGGACCTGGCGCCGGATGGCCGCCGCGGCGGCCCGCCACCCCGGGCACGTCGCCCAGTCGCTGTCGCGCGACATCGCCGACCCCGGCACCTTCCACCTGGTCAGCGACTGGACCGACGAGGACGCCCACGAGCGCTTCCTCGCCTCGCCCGGGCACCGGGAGCTCGCCGCCGCGCTCCGCGACCTGGACGCCAAGGTCCGCGCGACCCGCACGCGCATCAGCGCCTACCACCCCGGCCCGGCCGGGGACGGTGCGGCCGCCGCGACGTCCGGAACCGGGCGGGCGGAGCGATGAGCGAGCCGACGGGCCCGGCCGAACCGGGCGGCCACCCGCTGATCAACGACGTCCGCACGCCCGGACCGGTCGTCCGCGCGCGGATGCTGTCGGGCGACGTCGGATACGCCGTGACCCGGGCGGCCGATGCGCAGCACGTGCTGTGCGACCCGGCCTTCAGCAGCGCCGCGACGTTCCTGCCCCGCGCGCCAGCCGAGCCGCGGGAGCCGGTCGGCTCCAGCAGGGTCCTGTTCGAGATGGACCCGCCCGAGCACACCCGGCTCCGGCGCGCGGTCGCCCAGGCGTTCAACCGCCGCCGCGTGGAGGCCATGCGGGCGGGGATCGAGGAGGTCGTCGACGGGCTGCTGGACGAGACGGCCGCGGGCGGGCCGCCGGCCGACCTGGTCCAGTCCCTGTGCGCGCCGCTGCCGCTCACCGACATCTGCGAGCTGCTCGGCGTCCCGCGCGAGGACCGCGACTCCTTCCGCGGCTGGGCCGAGACGATCATGGCGCTGCGCGGCCCCTCCCCGCAGGAGATCGACCGCGCCCGCGCCGCGATCCAGCGCTACTTCGTCGACCTGGTCGCGGCCAGGCGCGCCGAACCGGCCGACGACCTGGTCAGCGAACTGCTGACGGTCCGCGACCGAGAGGAGCGGATCACCGAGGCGGAGCTGGTCAGGCTAGCGATCACCCTGCTGATCGCGGGGCACGGGCCCACGATGAACCAGCTCGCCCGGAGCGTGTACGCCCTTCTGACGCGCCCCGAGATGTACGCGGCGCTGCACCGCGACCCGGAGCTGGTGGCGACGGCGGTGGAGGAACTGCTCCGGACGGTGCCGTCGGTGCCGGTCGGCACGCCCCGCCTGGCCCTCCGCGACGTGGAGATCGGCGGCGTGCCGATACCCGCCGGAAGCACGGTGGCGGTGTCGTCGCTCGCGGCCAACCACGATCCCGCCCTGTTCACCGATCCGGAGGTGACGGACCTCGGCCGCACCGACAACAGGCACCTGACGTTCGGCTACGGCCCCCACTTCTGCGTCGGCGCCCAGCTCGCCCGCGCCGAGATGCAGACGGCCCTCGCCGCCCTGACGCGGCGCTTCCCCGACCTGCGCCTGTCCGTCCCCCCGGAATCGATCCGCTGGCGGACGGACTCCCTCTTCCACGGCCCCGTAGAACTACCCGTGACCTGGTAACCCGGTGGCCTGCCGGGTGTGCGGAGACGGCTGCGCGGCGGGGTCAGGGGGCGTGCCCGGTCAGCCTCGCGACCGTGTCGTCCAGTGCCCGGACCTGCGACGAATCGCCTGCGTAGGCGTGGACCAGCGCCAGGAACTCCTGGAGGCCGCCGGGGAACTCCGAGCACGTGCGGACGATCGAATGGACGTCCAGATGGGGCTGCGTGCGGCGCGGCACGCGGATCGCGATCTCCTTGCGCAGGGCGTCCACGATCTGCTGCCGGCCCTCGGCCGTCGTCAGCAGCGGAATGTCCATCAGCCGATCGACGATCTCGAAGAGCGCGGGGAGACCAGCGGACTCCGCCTGATCCGGTGGGCGGCGCGCGTCCGAGCCCGGGGCACGCGGTTCGGTACCGTTGGCCGGAAGCGGCCCCACCTGAGCGGGGGCTTTGGCGGCGTCCCCCGCCGGTGCCGTCGGAGGCGCGTCTCGGATGCAGAGCCAGGCGGTGGTCTCGGTCTCCTTGAGGCGCACGTCGATCGGCCGGAACTCAGTGGGGTCGACGGCGCCGCGGCCCTCCTGGATCACCGCGCGGTAGAACTCGTCGGACGCCAGGACCCCCAGGTCGGCCGGTACCGCGGCGAGTGCCTCCTTGAAGGACGGCGCGTCCAGAAGCCGGTTGACGTGGTTGACGGAGGTGCCGACGATCCCCTTGGCGTCCGATTCGAGCGGCCCGCCGTGCAGCGCGATCCGCAGCCGCATCCGGGCGTGTTCGGCGGCCAGCCCGTTGTGCCTGCGCAGAGCGCCGCGCAGGTGGTCGGGCAGCGGATGGGCCAGGCGGGACGGGTCGTAGGACGGCGGCAGCACGACGATGACACCGTCGCCGCGGTCCTCCTGGTAACAGCCTTCGAGGGGGATGCTCGACGCCTCGAAACAGCTCCGGAGAGCCTCGTATAAGACGGTTCGCAGATGGCTTTGCACGTGGTCAGCGCGTTTGCTGAAACTGATGATGTCGCAGACGAAGAGCGTGCAATGACCGGTCGGGGTCCAGCCTGTCCCCGCTTCGCCGGAGCCGTTCCGCATGACTCTGATGCCCCTTGAACGATTAGATTGCCCCCAAGGGTGCACGCATTGCGCTCACTCCGGCAAGTAGATGCCGACCGGCCTGTCCGGGAAAGGGCGCCCGTTGTGAAGGTGTGCCAAATCCCATTGTGTCCGGCGACGCAGAACGACCCGGTGATCGCGGCCTACATTGACTGGCGGAACGGCCGGGGGCGGGGAGGCGGGTGACGGCGCATGGCGGACGAGGAGACGAGGTCGCCCGCACTGGTGCCGCAGACGGCGCTGTCGCTGGGGCACGTGCAGGAGCAGGTCCGCACGGACCAGACCACCGCAGACATCGTCGCGCTGCTCACGGACATACCGGATATGCGGGAGGCGGCAGGCCGCTCCATCGTCGTCCACTACATCAACGAGCACGTGCGCGCGCCGCTGCTGTTGCCAGACCTGCCGCAGCCGAGGTACTACCTGTACCACCTCGTGCTTGCGTGCAGGGAGATACCCGACGGTCTGCAAATCCTTGTCCGCGCGGTTGAGTTCGTGGCCGGCCCGACCGCGGCCGTGGCGCACCTGAAGCGCATGCTGAGTCCCGTCCGCGCCCACCTGGAGCCGGTCGTCGAGACCCAGATCGAGGACCTGCTGACCGGTCTGCGTATACCTTCCCTCACCCGCCTCTACGTGGCCGCCACCGGGAACAGCATCGCCACCGTCCCGTTCCGGCTCACCGATGCCTGGGACGCGTTCTCGGCGCTCCTCGACCACAACACCTCGCCGGGGAAGCCTTCGCCGCACCTGATATTCGTCGCGATGCTGCTGCAGACGATGCAGACACGGCAGACCGCCGGAAGCGCCGGAACCGAGGAGGTCTGGCGGCTCAAAAGGCTGCGGGAGTGGCTGGCGATGCAGACGGAGCAACTGCGCGGCGCGGGCAACGCCGCCCAGGCCGACTACCTCGACCGCATGCGCGACCGCTCCGGGGTGCTTGCGACGCGCGCCGACAAGCCCATCTACCTCATCATTCAGCTCGAACCTCTCCCGGACCTCGTCGAGGACGAGGTCGTGTGCCGGCTTTCGCACTGGCGGCAGATCCATCCGCTCGAATGGCGGCCCGAGCCGGGGGAGGACAAGCTGGTCCGCCTGAGCGAGGTGCGCGAGCACGTCGGTGCCCTGATCCATGAGGCCGAGCGCGGCTGGGCCTATGAACTCGACGACTCCCTCGTGCTCGAGTTCGTGCTGCCGCTGGACATGATCAACCTCGATGTGGACCAGTGGACGCGCGACGCCTCGGAGATGCCGGACCCGCCGCCCCTCGGCGCGGAGTACGAGATCCTCGTCCGGAGCCAGGAGAGGCTGCGCGCGCTCGGTCTCCACCGCGCGTGGCGCCAGCGCTGGCAGGTGCTGGTCGACGCTGTGGACGGCCTCACCTACTGGGCCGCCGCGGAGGAGCCCGCCCATCCGCGTCCGATGGGCGACCGGCTGCTGAGCAGCCGCGAGATCGTCGCGTGCGTGCTGAGCGGTCCGCCCGACCGCGAGCCCGGCCGCAGCGAACTCTGGAAGGCGCTGCGCGCGGGCGTGCCCGTGGTCCTCTGGCACCGGGCGGATCAGCTCGCCTCGGAAATGCGAGAGGCGGTGCGGCAGGTCGTCGACCGTCCCGACATCAGGGCACTGCCGACCGACATCAGACGGCTCCGGGGAAACGCGCCGTCGCTTGACGGCAATGGTCGCTCCGCTCTGGAGGTAACCCTTCTTTGGGACGACCCGAATCACTTCCTGGACGACGCCCGTGCTCTTCGGGCTCCGACATCCCGGATCTGACTGCCGTCGTGATGTGACCGATAAAGGGTCGTGGCAGTCCGCCCTCCTGCCAAACCTTGCGAAGTGGCGTCTCGAAGGGGATGCTCGAACTAAGGTGGCCCTCACCGGTTCTGCCCGAGTTCGACCATTACATCGCAAGAACCCATAGCCACGCCAGAAGGGGACATCGTCGATGGCCGCTGACGAGCCGCCCGAGGTCCCTTACCCTCGCGACGCGCCCATGTCCGCCGGCCCGGGGGACGCCGCCCCGGACGCCCGCGCCGCATGGTGGATCTACCGCGGCACCGGCCGCCCCCTTCCGGAGGGGCGGTTCGCCGCGGCGCTGCCCCCGCCGCCCCCGTGGCGCGCCTTCGACGGCGGTCCGCCGCTCTCGCCTCCCCCCGCCGACGAGCGCGACCTCGTCCGCCGGCTCGGTCCCGTCAGCGCGCGGCCGCGCCAGGCCGATCCCGCGGAGGTCGACGCCGTCAACGCGGCGCTGTTCCTGCGGCGGCCGCTCCTTGTCACCGGGGAGCCGGGCGTCGGGAAGTCGACCCTCGCCTACCGGATCACCCGAGAGCTGGGACTCGGCCGGGTACTGCGCTGGCCCATCGGCAGCCGGAGCACGCTGCGTGACGGACTGTATGAATACGACGCGATCGGCCGGGCACAGGACGCCGCGACCGGCCGCGGAACCCTCGCCCGCCAGACGGGGGAGTTACCGGGGGCGCCGGTCAGTGGCGATCCAGGCGCCGCCGTGCCGGCCGACGCCGGAGTGGGCCACTACCTCACGCTCGGTCCGCTGGGCACCGCGCTGCTGCCCTATGAGCTGCCGCGCGTCCTGCTCGTCGACGAACTCGATAAGAGCGACATAGACCTACCGAACGACCTCCTCGACGTCTTGGAAGAGGGCGAATACGGAATCACCGAACTCTCCCGCGTGAGCGCTCGCGAACCCGTGGTGAAGGTTCACACCGACGATCCGGACGGCACGGCCGACATCGTGCGGGGGAGAGTGCGCTGCCGGGCTTTCCCCATCGTGGTCATCACCAGCAACGGCGAGCGGGAGTTCCCGCCCGCGTTCCTGCGCCGATGCCTGCGGTTCTCGATGGGAGAGCCCGACGAGGCGCGGCTCGCCGACATGGTGGCTGCTCATTTCGCCGAGCGGTCCGACGAACGCACCCGGCGACTGGTGCGCAGTTTCCAGGAGCACCGCAGCAGCCACCGCGGGCTCGCCGCCGACCAGCTCCTCAACGCCGTCTACCTCGCGACCTCCGGCGCGCGAGACCCCGAGGCCGGGTGGGAACGGCTCCTGGATCTCGTCTGGCAGCGGTTGGAAGTGGCGCCTGAGTGAGCGAGCGGACCGGACACCCAGCGGCGGGAGACGCGGCACGTTCCGACGCCCCGGCCGGTCCTCCCGTCTGGCACGAAGTGTCCGACGCCATCTGGCTGGCCGCGCAGATGAACGAGGCGGCCGTCGCGGCTGACCGCGTCGGCGACCCGGCTCGAGGACGCGCACCCCGAACGGAGCCTCGGCGGACTGCGAGCACGGAACCGGTCCGCACCGCCCGTGAGGGGCCACCACAGGACGAGGGTCTGGACGGCACTTCACGCGACTCCCCCGCGGGCCCGGTGCAGGCGACGCCGCCCAGCATGATCAGGACGTCGCCGGCGGGGACGGTTCGCGGCGATGGTCCGCCGGCTTCTGGGCCTCGTCTGAACGGAATCACCGCGCCCACCCGCCTCCTCTTGCCCGTGCGGAGCGACCCGTTCGCCGGAGTACGGCCTCTGACCGACCGTCGCCGCCTCGAACAGGCGCTCCGTCCCTTCAAACGGTCGGTCGAGTCGCGCAGGGGCGAGGTGGAGCTGGATGATGAGGCGACCGCGATCCGCGCGGTACAGGACGGGCTCTGGCTGCCCCAGACACGTCCAGTACCCGAACGATGGCTCGATCTCGACGTCGTCGTGGACGACGGTCGTCTGGCCGCGCTCAACCGCCCGACCACCGCCCGGTTCATCGACTGCCTCGGGGCCGTCGGCGCCTTCAGGATGATCCGCACGCACCTGCTCGACACCGATGGCGGAGGGGGCGGGCCGCTGGCGCTGCGCGAGCCGGGGCCGCTCGCCCCCGCGCACCCGGCCGCGGGGCTCACCTCCCGGGGACTCCCCGACCGGCGGCTCATCTTCGTGCTGACGGACGGGATCGCCGACGCCTGGCACTCGGGTGCCGCCCAGCGACTGCTGGCCCGGTGGGGCCGCCACGCTCCGATCGTGGTGATCAACCTGCTCGCCCGCCGCCAGTGGCGGCGGACGGGCCTCGCCACCAGGCCGGCCAGGCTCTACGCGGCGGGACCCGCGATCGCCAACGGCCTCTACCGCGTGCGCTACCCCTCGGCACCGCTCGCCGACCCTGGTGCCGGCGCCCCGCACGCCGACCGCTCGCACGTCCACGTGCCTGTGATCGAACTGGACCCCGGGCAGCTCGCCGGCTGGGCGGGGTTCGCGGCGGCACGCCGCGGCGACTGGTACGGCGCGGTCGCCGTCTGCGGTGTGTCCCCGGATCCCTCCCGGGCACCGGAGACGGCGCACGACGAGGATGCCGCGCCGGCGGAGGCGTCGGCGTCCGAGATCGTCCGGCGGTTCCGCGCCGCGGTCAGCCCGACCGTGTACGCGCTGGCGGTGCACCTGGCCGCGGCACCCTTGAACGCTCCCGTCATGCGGCTCGTGCAGCGCACCATGCTCCCGGAGTCGCGGCCCTCGGACCTGGTCGAACTGGTCGGCAGCGGGCTGCTGCACCGGGTCGGGCCAGAGCCGGGGCCGGCGGCCGACGCGCAGGACGAGGTCGTCTTCGACTTCGCTCCGGGAGTTCGCGACGAACTCCTCGCCGGGGGACGCCGTTCCGACACGACTCGGGTGCTGACGACGGTGGCCCGGCATCTGGGCGACCGCGTCGCTGGGCTCCGCGATCTGGCCGGATTGGTCACCGCCCCGGAGCGGGGTGAAATACCGGAATTGACCGCTGAGCTCGTGCCGTTCGCCGTTCCGGTCCTTCATGTTTTCCAGGCCCTCGCTGGACCCTATCTCAGGCCGGCGAAGGCGCTGGACGCCGAACTCAACGCCAAGGTTGACCACTTTTATGGACGTACACAGGATAGAGCCGTGCGAGATGCGGGAAGGACTGGCTCCATGCAATCGCTGGACATCGCCGCTCTCGACGCGCTCACCACACCTGGAGACATTGTCAAGGCCCCCCACCTTGGAGTTGGTGTGACAGTTCGAGATATCCCGGAGAAAGTCGGGCGCAAGGCGGGCGAGCCGCCGCCTGTCTGGGGAAACGTACCTCCCCAGAACATCAGTTTCACCGGGCGGGAAGAGCTGCTGGAGCAATTGCATGAGCGGCTTTCCCAGGGAACGACGGCAGTCCTACCTCAGGCGCTTCACGGAATGGGTGGAGTCGGCAAATCTCAGATAGCCATTGAATATGTTTATCGTCATATGGCGGATTATGACGTTATTTGGTGGGTCAGATCGGAACGGCCCGGCCAGATCCAGCAGGACCTCGCCGAACTGGCCGCAGAGCTCGACCTGCCGGTCAGCCAGGAGGTCAACGTCGCGGTGCCGGCCGTCCGCGAGGCGCTGCGGCTGGGCCGCCCCTACCGCAACTGGCTGCTGGTCTTCGACAACGCCGAGGAACTGCAGGACGTCCGCGACTTCTTCCCGACCAACGGCCCGGGCAAGATCCTCGTCACCTCCCGCAACCAGGAGTGGACGAAGGTTGCCAACTCACTGGAGGTCGACGTCTTCGCCCGGGAGGAGAGCAAGGCGCTGCTCCGCCTTCGAGGGCCCGAACTCGCCGACCCCGAGGCGGACGAGCTCGCCGAGGTGTTGGGCGACCTTCCCCTGGCGATCGCGCAGGCCGGGGTCTGGCTCGCCGAGACGGGCATGCCGGTCGACGAGTACCTGCAGCTCTTCCGGGAGAAGCACGAGAAGGCGACCGAGCTGCTGGCGGACGCAGCGCTGATGGCCAACGAACTGCCGGTCGCCGCGGCCTGGAACGTCTCGCTGGACCGGCTGCGGACCAGCGACCCCGCGGCCCTGCAACTGCTCCAGGTCTGCGCGTTCTTCGCGCCGGAGCCCATCTCGCTGCGGATGCTGTCGGGCGCGCGCAATGTGGACGGTCCCCGCGAGCTGATCGAGGCCCTGGGGGACCCGGTCAGGCGAGGGCGTGCGATCCGCGCGATCAACCGCTACGCGCTGGCCAAGATCAGCCACAAGCACAACACGATCATGCTGCACCGCCTGGTACAGCGGGTCCTCGTCGGACAGATCCCTCCGGAGGAGGCCGAGGAACTGCGCCGATGCGGTTACCAGCTGATGGCCAACTTCGACCCGCGCGACCCGGCGCTGCCGGCCAACTGGCGGCGCTACGCGGACCTGCTGCCGCACGTCCACTACTCGGGCATCGTCGGCTTCGACGACCCCTGGACGCGCCGGCTCGTTCTCAACGAGATCGACTTCCTCTTCCAGTGGGGTGACCACCGAGGCTTCCTCGAACTGGCGGAGACCGCGGTCAAGACCTGGACGGAGACCCTGGGCGAGGGCAACGAGCAGCTACAGGAGGCCATGCTCCACCTCGGCCGCGCTCTGCGCCTGCATGGGCGGTTCCAGGAGGCGTACAGTCATCACCTCCGAGTCCGCGACTTGCGCGCCGAAGCGCACGGTGTGGACGACGAACGCACGATCGAGGCGCAGCGCTTCGTGACGGTCGACCTGCGTTATCTGGGGCAGTTCCAGCAAGCTCTCGATGACGACAAGCGCTCCTTCGAGGCACTGCGCCGCATGTACGGCGAGGACGATCCGACGACGCTGCAGCAGGCTCATCTCTACGCCATCAGCCTTCGGCTCAACGGTGCTATTCAAGCGGCGTGCGATCTCGACCGGCAGACCTACCGGCACCTGATCAACATTTTCGGGGAGAACCACAGCCGGACCCTGTCGTCGCTGGCGGCGATTGCCGTGGACGAGATGGAGCTGGGCCACTTCGACGTGGCGAGGGAGCTTACGCGGCAGCACGCGCAGCGTCTCGAGTCCGCGTTCGGCAGCAGCTTTGCCGGTCTCGCCGAGAGCCTGACGTCGTTCTCCGTCATGGAGCGTAAGGCCGGTGACCACGAACGCGCGCTCGACCTCTCCACCGAGGCGCTCGAACGCTACAACGAGCGGTACGGGGGCTACCACCCCGGCTCAATCTCCGCCGCGCTGAACCACGCGGTGAACCTGCGCCAGGTCGGCCGGCTCGGGGACTCGATCCACCTCGCGCGCGTGACGGCGCAGAACTTCCTGCGGATGTTTGGTCCCGACCACCCCAACACGCCGAGCGCCAACGTCAATCTCGCGGTCGCGCTGCGGTTGAACGGGCAGCTCGAAGAGGCCAAGAAGCTGGACGAGGCGGCGCTGGAGGTCCTGACGCGGGTTCTCGATGTCGATCACCCACGCAGCATCGTCTGCGCGATCAACCTGGCGAGCGACCACTACGCGATCGGCAATTTCCACGAGGCCATGGAGAGAGACCGGAACACGCTGGAACGGGCACAACGCGTCCTCGGAGAGGAGCATCCCACCGCGCTCGCATGCTTGTTCAACCTCGGGCTCGATCTGCGCGCCATGGGCGAGGAGCAGGAGGCCGACGCGTTGACGGCGCGGGCCATCGACGGCATGCGCAGGGTGCACGGACCACAGCATCCGGCCACCATGGCCGCGCAAGAGGGCATCCGTGCCGACTGCGATATATATCCGATTCCGGTCTGATCGGAAACCGAACAGGTGCCCGGGAAAGTGGCCGCTTCGTGGCGGACCCCTCTGACTGGCGTCTGTTTCAATGCAGGCCCGGTTGGGTAGGGATAAACCCCGATGATTCGTCTTCCTCGGCGCTGAGGCTTTTAGTTTTTGATCTGGACACAGGCAAGCTCCCCACGTATAGTAGGGGAGCAAATTTATGTGTCCGCACGGATTGTTTGTCTTTGGTAATTGTCGGCGACCACGTGAGCGTCGCGGGAATCCAGCCGATCCGGCCGCCGAGGGATCGGCCTCGCGGACACCGCCGTCCTCTCTCACTGAGAACCGCCGCGATGCTCTGCAGGACGGAAGAGGTAATGGGCGGTCAAGGAGACTGGGACAAGGCGTCTTGGCGCAAGAGCAGGCGATCTGGCTCGGATGGGACGGGGTGCGTCTCCGTTGCCGTTTCCGCGTCGTGCGGAGCCATTCGGGACACTAAGAACCCTCGCCGGACGACCATCGTCCTCCCCAAGGCCGTCTTATGCAGGATGCTGGAAGAGATCAAGAGCGGGGCGTTCGACTTGCGGTGATGTGACGGCGGCGCTGGTCGGAGGCGCGGCGACCATGGGTGCCGCTCGCGCGGCCCACTGCGGGATCCGCGCCCCCTCTTGCGTCTGCTCAGGCCTGGAAGGCGTCGGACTTGACCGCGTCCATGAAGGTCCGCCAGGAGTCCACGGACAGTGACAGTCGCGGGCCTTCGGGGTCCTTGGAGTCGCGGATGGCGCGGGTGCGGCCGATCGACGCCACCTCCACGCATACCGCGAGGTCGGGGTCGCTGCTCCGGCTGCTCTTCCTCCAGACCGGCGCGGACGCTTTGCTATGGGTCATGAGTGAATGCTCCTTGTGAACTGTCGGCGTCGCCAGAGAAGTGCACGATGCAGTGCGCGGTGGCGCCTTGGTGGAAATTAACCTACCGTATGGGCCGGGTATGCTTCGCCAATTCGCATCCAAATCAAGGGCCATGCAGTCAGCTAAATGGCGAGAAAATGTGAATTGCCTGAAGTCTGGCGTTAAAGCAAATATGTCCACCGAAGGGATGGCTTCCCGGGTTGGTGTGAGTGGTGCTCGGCGGCCGCGAACTCGTCGTCTTGTGCGTCCGCGGCCTGGTGGCCCGCCTCTCGACGTGGTTCCCGTGGGGTCGTGTCGGCGCCTGCCGAGGGTCGGGCCGACGAACTGCCGCGTGAGCGGCCGTCCACGGTCCGTCGCCAAGAGGGGCGGATGGTGTGATCTGCGTAACCGTCGCGTCGGTCGGTGATCAAGGTCGCCTTCGGCATATTCCCAGGTAAAACGGTAGGTTTTATCGAGAAAGCGGCCTCGTGCAGACGTCTGTGCAGGTGGGGGCGGCTTTTTGGGGGGTTCACAGGGGCGGGCGCCGAGTGCATGCTGTGGGCATGAACGCAGCGGAGGTCCTGGTGGCGAGGCGCCACGTCGACCTCCTTCGCGTGTGCAGCGCGTCCTGTTGAGCCGTTCTTTCGTGCTCCGACGCCACTGATCGGCGAACCCCCTCCAGTACCGGCTGCCCTTGGGCGCCGGGCCCCCTGCCGCCTTCCTTCCGCTGCCCCTCCCGGAGGTGCCTCGTGTCCACCCATCTGCTCGATCCACCGCGCTCGGCGATTCCCGAAGCGGCGGCGCGCCCCGCGGTCGCCGCCCGTTCCGGGGCCGTGCTGCTGTCCCTGCTGCGCCGGGCCCGCAAGGTCAGCGGGCTCGTCGTCGTCCTCGCGCTGTGGGAGGCCGGCGCCCGCGCGGGCTGGCTCGGCAGCACGACCCCGCCGCTCAGCGACGTCGCCGTCCGCGGCTGGGAGATGGCGTCGTCGGGCGCGCTGTTCCAGAACCTCGGAGTGTCGCTGGGGCGGGTGCTGAAGGGCCTGGCCGTCGGGCTGCCGGCGGGGCTCGTCCTCGGGCTGCTCTCCGGGCTGTTCAGGATCAGCGAGGACGTCATCGACGCCCCGGTCCAGGCGGTCCGGATGCTTCCGCACCTCGCGCTGGTCCCGCTGTTCATCATCTGGTTCGGGATCGGTGAGACGTCCAAGGTCGGCCTGATCGCGGTCGGCGTCGTGTTCCCGCTCTACATCAACGTGTTCCACGGCATCCGGGGCGTGGACGAGCGGCTGGTCGAGTCGGCCCGCACCTGCGGGCTCGGCCGTCTCGGCCTCATCCGGAAGGTCATCCTCCCCGGGGCGCTCCCGCAGATCCTCGTCGGCCTGCGCCTGTCGCTCGGCGTCGCCTGGCTGACGCTCGTCGTCGTGGAGCAGTCCGCTACGGCCAGCGGCATCGGCTTCCTCATCAACCAGGCCACCCAGTTCCTGCAGATGGAGACCGTCTTCCTGGTGCTCGTGGTGTACGCGCTGCTCGGCGTGTCAACGGACCTGCTGGTGCGGCTCGTCGAGCGGCGCGCCCTGGCGTGGCGGCGGGGGCTGGTGGCGCGATGACGACGACGGTTGCGCAAGGGGTCCGCGTCCGCGGGCTCCGGCGGGTGTTCGGCGAGCGCTCCGTCCTGGACGGCGTGGACCTCGACATCGCGCCCGGCGAGTTCGTCGCGCTGCTCGGCGCGAGCGGCTCCGGGAAGAGCACGCTGCTGCGCGCGCTGGCCGGGCTGGACGGCGAGGGGGGCGGCGAGATCGACGTCCCCGGCAGGCGGGCCGTCGTCTACCAGGAGCACCGCCTGCTGCCCTGGAGCCGGGTGTGGGGCAACGTCGTCCTCGGGCTGCGAGGACGAAACCTGCGCGAGCGGGCCGACGCGGCCCTGGCCGAGGTGGGGCTGACGGCGCGCGCCGACGCGTGGCCGCTCACCCTGTCCGGCGGCGAGTCCCAGCGCGTCGCGCTGGCACGGGCGCTGGTGCGGACGCCCGACCTTCTCCTCCTCGACGAACCGTTCGGGGCCCTGGACGCGCTCACCAGGCTCAACGCCCAGGCGCTCGTCGCCGACCTGTGGGCCGAGCACCGGCCGGCGGTCCTGCTGGTCACCCACGACGTCGAGGAGGCGCTCCTGCTCGCCGACCGCGCGCTGCTGCTCGCGGACGGCCGGATCGAACGGGAGTACACCGTGGACCTTCCCCGGCCGCGGTCGCTGGACGATCCGGGGTTCATCGCGCTGCGGCGCGACCTGCTCGACGGCCTCGGCGTGCGGACCGTCCTCCAGCCCCCGCCCACCGCCATTCAATCGACGAGCTCCGCTCGACGGACCGTCTGACCGCCAAGGAGGCATCATGACCGACCTGACCGCCGACGTGCTCGTCGCGGGCGGCGGCCCCGCCGGCGCGTGGGCCGCGATCAAGGCTGCGGAGGACGGCGCCGACGTCGTCCTCGCCGACAAGGGGTACCTCGGGACGAGCGGCGCAACGGCGTCGGCGGGCACCGGCGTCTGGTACGTCGAGCCGGAGCCGGAGGCCCGGGAGGCGGCCATGGCCGGCCGCGAGGCGCTCGGCGGGTATCTCGCCGACCGCGGGTGGATGGCCCGCGTCCTCGACCAGACGTACGCGAACATGAACGAGCTGGCCGAGATCTCCCGGTACCCGTTCCCGGTGGACGGGAACGGCCGCCAGATCCGGCGCGGGCTGCAGGGCCCCGAGTACATGCGGCGGATGCGGGTGCGGGTCCGCCGGTCGGGGGTGCGGGTCCTCGACCACAGCCCGGTCACCGAGCTGCTCGCGGACGGCGCCGGGGCCGTCGCCGGCGCCGCCGGGTACCGCCTGCGCGACGACCGGCCGTTCCGGGTCCGGGCGGGCGCGGTCGTGCTCGCCACCGGCGGGTGCGCCTTCCTCAGCAGGGCGCTGGGCTGCGACGTCAACACCGGGGACGGCGCCCTGTTCGCGGCGGAGGCGGGCGCGGAGCTGTCCGGCATGGAGTTCTCCAACGCCTACGCGATCGCCCCGGCCTTCACGTCCGTGACCAAGACGGCGTTCTACTCGTTCGCCACCTTCTACCACGCGGACGGGACGGTCCTGGAAGGCGCGGGCAGCCGGCGGGGACGATCGGTGATCGCCCGGACGCTGCTCAGCGAACCCGTCCTGTGCCGCATCGACCGGGCCACGCCCGAGGACCGGCGGGCGATGCGGCTGGCGCAGCCGAACTTCTTCCTCCCGTTCGACCGGCAGGGCATCGACCCGTTCACCGACCTGTTCCCCGTCACGCTGCTCGCCGAGGGGACCGTCCGCGGCACCGGCGGCATCCGGATCACCGGCGCCGACTGCTCGACCTCGGTGCCCGGCCTGTACGCGGCGGGGGACGCCGCCACCCGCGAGCTGATCTGCGGCGGCTTCACCGGCGGCGGAAGCCACAACGCCGCGTGGGCGATGTCGTCCGGCACCTGGGCCGGGCAGGGCGCCGCCCGGTACGCCGCCGCGCTGGGCGGACGGGCCGGAGCGCGGACCGTGCACGCCCTCGGCGAGGCGGGCGTCCGCCCGGAGGGCCCGGCGGCCGGCGGCCACGCCGACTACGTCGCCGCCGTCCAGGCCGAGGTGCTGCCCTACCACAAGAACCTGCTGCGGCACGGCGGGCGCCTCGCCCCGGCCCTGGACACCCTGGACCGGACGTGGCGGCAGCTGCGCGGCACGCTGCGCGAGGAGGGCGCCGGGATCGTGCGCGCGCGGTCGGCCGCCGCCATGACCGCGCACGCCCGCTGGATGTATAGCGCCGCGCTCACCCGCACCGAGACGCGGGGCATGCACAAGCGCCAGGACCTGCCCGACCAGGACCCGGCCCAGCACCGCCGGCTCCTCACCGGAGGCCTGGACGAGATCTGGACGCGTCCGGAGACCGGGGCGGTGGCGTCGTGATCGAGATCGTCTCGCGGGAGCGGTGCATCGCCTGCGACAAGTGCGTGGACGTGTGCCCGACGAACGTCTTCGACCGCGGCGCGGACGGCGTCCCCGTCGTCGCCCGGCAGAGCGACTGCCAGACCTGCTTCATGTGCGAGGCGTACTGCCCGGTCGACGCCCTGTTCGTCGACCCGCGCTCGCACGCGCTGCCCGAGCCCCCGGACGAGGCGGCGCTCGCCGCGGACGGGACGCTCGGCGCCTACCGCGCGCAGATCGGCTGGGGCCGCGGGCGCACTCCCGGCGCCCGGCTCGCCATCGGCCCGTCGCTGGATTCCGCCGGCGTCCCCCTCACCTCCTGACCCCGACCCGAACGACCCCCATGAAAGGCCACACCGTGAGATTCCCCCGAGTTCTGGCCGCCGGCCTCCTCGTCCTCGCCGCGACGGCGTGCGGCTCCTCCGAGGCCGACAGCGGCTCCGGGACGCTCCGCATCGGAGTGATCGGGTCGGGGGTCGGCAACAAGCTGACCCGCGCCGTCGGCTTCCTCGACCAGCGCGGCGAGCTGCTGCCGGAGCTGAAGGCCGCCGGCATCACCAAGATCAAGGTCGCGACGTTCCCGAACGGCCCCGACCTGAACCAGGCCCTCGCCGGCGGCTCCCTCGACATCGGCCAGTACGGCGACACCCCTGCCCTCATCGGCCGGGGGCAGGGCCTGCCGACCCGGCTGCTGTCGCTCAACTCGATCCGCCTGGACGCCGCGATCGTCGCCCGGAAGGACGGCGGACCGGCGTCCCTCAAGGACCTGGAGGGCAAGCGGATCGGCGTCCAGACGGGCTCCTACATCCACCGCTACCTGCTCGGCGCCCTGAAGCAGGCCGGGGTGAGGCCGAAAGAGATCATCCACATGTACACGCCCGCGATCGTCGCGGCGCTGGAGAAGAACTCGATCGACGCGGGAGGCCTGGTCTCCGCCGACCAGGTCGCGCAGGAGCAGAAGGGCTACAAGTCGATCGACATCGCGTCCCGGGACCATCCGGACCTGCTCGGCACGTCCGTCACCGTCGTGACGGAGAAGTACCTGGCGGGACACAAGGACATCGTCCAGGTGTGGCAGAAGGCCGAGACCAAGGCCGCGCGGGTCGCCAAGGCGGACTGGCCCGGCTACACCGCCTACGTGGCCCGGACCGGCGGCTACGCCGCCGACGTCTCAATCAAGACGACGCTGAAGGACCAGCTGCCCGACGAGCCCTTCCCGGCGGAGGGGCTGAAGCTGCTCGAAGGGACCAAGACGTTCCTCGTCCAGCAGGCGCTGATCAAGAAGGACTACGCCCTCGAATCCTGGCTGGCGCCCGGGGCCAGGCCGTGACCCCGCAGGACACCGACGTCCTCGTCCTCGGCGGCGGGCCCGCCGGGGCGTGGGCGGCGCTCGCCGCGGCCGGCGCCGGGGCCGGGGTCGTCCTCGCGGACAAGGGCTACTGCGGCACCAGCGGGCCGACCGCGTCGGGCGGCAACAACCTCTGGCACGTCCCGCCGGACGGGGAGGCGCGGGCACGGGCGGTCGACGGGCGCTTCGAGCAGAGCGGCCGGCTCGCCGACCGCCGCACCATGGCGCGCGTCCTGGACGAGACCTACCGCCGGGTCGACGACCTCGCCTCCTTCGGATACCCGTTCCCCGTCGACGAGGACGGGGTCGAGCGGCGGGGCAGCCTCCAGGGGCCCGAGTACATGAAGCGGATGCGGCGCCGGGTGCGCAGATCGGGCGTGACGATCCTCGATCACCACCCCGCCCTGCGCCTGCTCGTGGACGACTGGGGCGTCGCGGCCGGCGCGTCCGGCATCGCCCGCCAGAAGGGCGGCGAGACCTGGACCGTCCGCGCGGGCGCGGTCGTCCTCGCCACCGGAGGCTGCGCGTTCCTGTCCGGCGCGTTCGGCACCAACGTCGACACCGGGGACGGGCACCTGATGGCCGCCGAGCTGGGCGCCGAGCTGTCGGGCATGGAGTTCTCCAGCGCCTACGCGTTCTCGCCGGCGCACGGTTCGCACACCAAGGGTCTGATGATGCAGTTCGCGACGTACTACACAGAACGCGGCGTCCCGATCGACGTGCCGGATCCGCTCGGCGCCAGGATCCGCGTCGCGGAGCGGCTCGCGGCGGGGGAGAAGGTGTACGCGCGGCTGGACAGGGCGCCCCCGCAACTCCACGAGGCGATGCGGCAGGCCCAGCCGAACTACTTCCTGCCACTGGACAAGGCGGGGATCGACCCCTTCCGCGACCGGTACGAGCTGCGCATGGTGCTGGAGGGCACGGTTCGCGGGACGGGCGGCCTGCGGATCGTCGGCGACGACTGCGCGACGACCGTCCCCGGCCTGTACGCCGCCGGCGACGTCGCGACGCGGGAACTGGTGTCCGGCGCCGTCAGCGGGGGCGGCGCCTACAACGGGGCATGGGCGATCTCGTCGGGCACCTGGGCCGGTCGCGGAGCCGCCGAGTTCGCGGTGGGACGGGCGCGTCCCCACGCCGTCCCGGCCGGGCGCGCCGGCCTGCGCCCCGGACGGCTCGACGCGGCGACCGTCATCATGGCCGTGCAGGACGAGATGCTGCCGCTCGACCGCAACCTCTTCCGGACGCGGGACGGGCTTCGCGCCTCGCTGGCCGTCCTCGACGCGCTGTGGGAGCGGATCACGTCCCAGGGAATCGCCGGAACCGGTCGCGAACGCCTCCGCGCGAGGTCGGCGGCGGCGATGACGGCGCACGCCCGGTGGAGCTACCGCGCCGCTCTGGCCCGTCCCGAGTCCCGGGGCATGCACCGGCTGGAGGGCCTCCCGCAACTGCCGCGGTACGAGCACCGGCGCCTCGTCGGCGGCCTGGACGAACCGTGGACGGCCCCCGAGCCCCAGGAGGCGCCGGCATGATCGAAGTGGTGAGCGCGGGGCGCTGCGTGCGGTGCGACGTGTGCGTCAAGGTGTGCCCGACGGACGTGTTCGACCGCGGTCCGGACGGCGTTCCGGTGATCGCCCGGCAGAACGACTGCCAGACGTGCTTCATGTGCGAGGCCCACTGCCCGACGGACGCCCTCTACGTCGCGCCGTTCACGGGTCCGGCCCCGGAGGGCTCGCCCCACACCGACGAGGACGCGCTGGCCGGCGCGTTCGGCGACTACCGGCGCATCGTCGGCTGGGGCCGCGGCCGCACCCCCGGCAGCCGCGCGGACCGCAACCACGTCTTCACCGAACGCCTCGGCCTCTGACCTCGGCATGAGGCCGACCGGCCCCAGGCCGGGCGATCGGCCGCGAACTCCCGGGCCGAGGGGTTCGCGGCCGTCGGCGTCCTCTAGCGGGTGGCGACCGGATCGTCGTCCTTGGCGAGGGTGAGGAAGAAGTCGCGGACGTCCTCGGCGAACGGCTCCGGCACCTCCATCGCGGCGAAGTGGCCGCCGCGTTCGAACTCCGACCAGTGCCTGATGTCGTACAGCCGCTCGGCCAGCGGCCGCACCGACTGCGTGATGTCGCGCGGGAGGACCGCCACGCCGACCGGCGCCCGGCACGGCTCGGTCCGCCGCGGGGCGTCGTGGTGCAGCCGCGCCGAGGAGGCCGCGGTGGCGGTCAGCCAGTACAGCGAGACGTCGGTGAGCATCCGGTCGTCGTCGATCTGCGAGCGAGGGTCCGTCCACTCCGCGAAGCGCTCGGCGATCCAGGCCAGCTGGCCGACCGGCGAGTCGGTCAGCGCGTAGCCGATGGTCTGCGGGGTGAGGGCCTGCAGCGCCTGGAAGGGCGGACGGTTCGCCATCAGCTGCCTGACCTTGGCCAGCCGGGCCTCGTCGGCCTCGGACAGTTCGACGCCGGCGTCCGGGGCCGGCCGGGTCGGCAGGTAGTTGACGTGGACGCCGACGACCCGCTCGGGGGCGACGGCGCCGAGCGCCAAGGAGACGCCCGATCCGAAGTCGCCGCCCTGCGCGCCGTAGCGCTCGTATCCGAGACGGCGCATCAGCTCGGCCCAGGCCCGCGCGATCCTGACGACGTCCCAGCCGCGCTCGTGGGTCGGGCCGGAGAAGCCGAACCCGGGAAGGGACGGGATCACCAGGTGGAAGTCGCGGGACAGCGGCTCGACCACGTCGAGGAACTCCAGGAACGAGCCGGGCCAGCCGTGGGTGAGGACCAGCGCGAGCGCGTCCGGCCTCGGCGACCGGACGTGCACGAAGTGGATGTTCTGTCCCTCGATCTCGGTGGTGAAGTGCGGAAGCTCGTTGAGCCGCGCCTCGTGCTCGCGCCAGTCGTAGCCGGTGCGCCAGTGCTCGGCCAGTTCCCTGAGCCGCGCCAGCGGGAAGCCGTAGTCCCACCCGGCGTCGGCGACCTCGTTGGGCCAGCGGGTGCGGGAGAGCCGGTCGGTCAGGTCGTCGAGGTCGGCCTGGGGGATGTCGATGCGGAACGGCTTGATCATGCTCTGACTCCAGAGATCGCCATTTCGTTGGCTTTGCCAACGTTGGTGTTGCCAACTCTACCCGAAACTGTTGGTCGTGCCAACAATGAGGGATGGCGACATGGGCGGGGGACAGCGCACGATCGACCGCGGCCCGAGGTGACGGAGATGGTCTCCTAGGCGCGCCAGAAGGAGGCGGGGAGTGCCTCGACCTCGGTCGCGGCCTGCTCCAGCTGCTCGGCGAACGGCCGCAGCGCGGTCTGGCCGGCGTCGACCAGGCGGCGTATGACGCCTGCCTGGCGACGGGCCCGGCCGGCGACGACGCCCGCGAAGGCCGCGCGGTCGCCCTCGTAGCCGTAGCCGTCCAGCAGGAGGTGCAAACGCCGGGACCTGTCCTCGAACGCTGTGAACCCCTGGAACTCGGCGACGTGCCGGGCCTGGAGCGGCACCCAGGTCAGGGCCAGGTGCGCCAGGTCGAACTCGCGCGAGGAGGGGCCTGCCGTGTCCCAGTCGACGAACCCGACGAGGCCGCCGGCCTCGGTCCACACCACGTTGTACGGCGAGGCGTCGTGATGGCCGATGACCAGTCCGGGCCGCCAGTTCTGCCCCGCGAACCAGGTCGCGTCCTCCGGGGGGACGAAGGACGCCATCGCGTCGTGCAGCCGCCGCATCCACGCGGCCGCCTGCCGCAGGGCTCCGTCCGAATGAGGCCACGCCGGCCAGGGGTGGCGTTCACCGATGGTGTCGCCGTGCAGGAACGTCAGGACCTCGCGCCCCTGCCCGTCGTACCCCAGCACCCGGGGCGCGCCTTCGAACCCCACCGTCTCCAGGTGGCGCAGCACGGCGTGCACGGTGGACGTCCAGGGATTCGCGGGACGGTGCACGGTGTCACCGATGCGGACCCCGCCCACGTGCCTGCCGCCCGGCAGCGGCTGCTCCTCCATTCCGGCTATGCAACCTGCGGCCCCGCGCCCGCGCATCTGGTTTTCCAGGTGCGCCCTGCTCGGATCCCGATAATGGCGCGAACCTTTCCCCTGCGGGCGACCGTCAGACAGACGCGTGTTCCTCCAGTCATCTTCCGTTGCCTTCTCTCCTCGGAGCTCCCCGTGACCAAAACGATCGCGATCCGACTGGCCGTGAGCGGCCTGCTCCTCATCGGCGCCGCCGCGTGCGACGGCGACGGCGGGAACGCGGCGGCCGGCTCCTCCTCCGCGCCCGCCCCGAGCACGCCCTCCGGGGGCACGACCGATGCGCCGCCGCCCTCCGCGGCGCCGCCCACGAGCGCCCGGCCGTCGCCGCCGCGGCCCACGCCGTCCGACCCCAAGATCACCAACAGCAGGCAGATCGTGATGATCGATCCGGACGGCAAGCGCTACACGTTCACGAGGATGGCGCAGATGGCCGCGGGCATGCGCGTCACCATGGGCGAGAACGCTCCGTCGGACTTCTGCGAGAAGTCCTACCGGCGGGGAGTGGAGGGAGGCGGGTCGTTCCCGGCGGGACGCGATGCCTTCCTGGCCGCCTGCCGAGAGGGATGGCGCAAGTCCGAACGCTGGATGCGGCGGCAGCAGTAGCGACCGGGCGGGACGCGGCGGTGATCGACGAGTTCAGGGCCTGCGGGCCGAAGGTCCGGCAGGGGTCCGCGGACCGGCCGCCGCCCCGTCCTGAGCTTCGGTGATTCTGTCGAGCACTGTGGTGTAGATGTGCCGCTTGTCCGGGCGCGCCTTGCCGGCGGCGTGCCTGAGGGCGGAAACCGCCGGCGCCCCGAGAAGGACGAGCCCGTCGGAGACGGCCCTCCGGACGGCCGGGTGGGAGTGCGTGAGCAGGCCGACCAGCGCCGGGACGGCCGGCTTCCACGCCGCGTGGCACAAGGTCTTGACCGCCGAGCGCACGATGTCGGGTTGCCGGTCGTCCAGCAGCAGCACGGTGTGTTCGAGGTAGTCCTCACGGTCCATCGCCTTCCGGGAGATCCGGTGGGCGTGGAGGCGCACCCTGGCCTCGGGATGGCCGAGCGACTCGGCCAGCAGCTCCCTGAACTCCGGATCGGGGTCCGCGGTCCGGTCCGCGCCGTGCCGGCGCGTGCGTGCGGGGTCGTCGTCGTGGCTCTCGGCGAGCAGGGTCAGCGCCCGGCGGATCTGCTCGGGGCCGCCCGTACGGGCCAGCCGGAACAGGTCCGCTCGGGTCGGCCGTCGCGCGGCCTCCGGGACGACCGGCCGGCTCCGGAGCGCCGAGAGAGCGGCGGAGTCCCGCTCGGCCGCGCCGGGACGGCGCAGCGGCCCGTCCACCAGCACGAGCTTGTCCGCGAGGTCGTGGCGTCCCTCCTCGCGTAGGCGCCGGTGCGCCCGCGCCAGCGTGGGGGTGCGCAGCAGCGCGACGCCGGAGATGAGATCGACCAGGCCCCAGTCTCCGTTGTCGAGCCGGCCGGACAGGGCCTCGGCCAGGACGTCGGGGTCCGCCTTGCGCAACGCTCGGCCGGCGTACGTGTGGAGGGAGCGTCCGCCGTGCTCCCACCATGCCGCCAGCAGCGGGATGAACCGGTCCACGTCCGGCGGATCCAGATGGGAGGCGACGCGGGCGATCCGTTCGCGAACCGCGTCGCCGCCGGAGTCGCGGTCTGCGGCCCGGCGCAGTTCGGTCTCGCTCACGAGCGCCAGGGCCTGCGCGAGGTCGCCGGAGACGGTGAGGTCGACCCGGCCGTCGAGGAAGGCGTGCAGGACCGCGAGCCGGAACTCGGGCTCGGGCCAGCGCAGCATGGCGCGGGCGGCGGCTTCGCGCCGGTCCCGCGCGGGATCTTCCAGCAGCCTCAGGAGGCGCTCACACTGAACCGCCGAACGGGGCTGGTCCCGGTCACCGGCACGAGACGCGCGGTCCGGCGCGGACCGGCGGGCGTCCTCCGCGATGGTCCACGGCGGTGCGTCGAGGGGCTGCAACTCGATCATCCA
This sequence comes from Actinomadura sp. NPDC048032, assembly GCF_040653175.1. Taxonomy (NCBI): domain Bacteria; kingdom Bacillati; phylum Actinomycetota; class Actinomycetes; order Streptosporangiales; family Thermomonosporaceae; genus Actinomadura; species Actinomadura sp. NPDC048032. Next base: position 7,579 of record NZ_JBEZJP010000015.1, on the reverse strand, counting down.
GTCCAGCAGAGGCCCGCGCACCCCCGTGTCGGCTTCGACGAACACCTCGATCAGTGCGTGGAGCCGGTCCCTCGAACCGATCGGGCTGTCGCCGAGGTCGGCGGGCCGGTCCGCGACGCGGAATCGCCGGAGGCCGTCAGGAGTTCGGGCGGCCGCGGACAGGGCGTCCCGCCACCGGCTCACGGCGGGAGGCTCGGACGTCTCGGCGCGACCGCTCGCGGCGGCGGCCCGTCCTGCCGCCCCGAACGCCTCGCGCAACACCTCCGCCTCCGCCAGCCACGGGTTCGCGCCCGCGCGGGCGGCGGCCAGCGCCCGCCAGAGATCGGTGCGGGTCAGCACCGCGCCGCACCGGCGCAGCAGCACGAGGAGGGACCGGCCTCCCACGGCCTCCTGGGGCAGCGCGCGGATCCGAGCGGCGATGTCGAACCCGCTGGTGGAGGGCAGCCGCCCGACCGCGTCCTCCAGCAGCGCGAGAAGGCGGTCGCGATGAGCGTCGCCGATGTCGGCCAGCCCCGCCACGAGTGTCCGCGCGGACCGGGCGAAGGCCTCCGACTCACCGGCCGTCCACGGCGGGGGGCAGAGGCGCGACACGAGCCGCAGGACCCGGCCGCGCTGTTCCGGCTCCTCGGCGGCCAGTTCCAGCCAGCGTTCCAGCATCGGCCGGAGCAGGCTCAGCCGTTCGGCGGTCGGCTCGGCGGAATCCCGATCGACCCTTCCGGCGAGGCGGCGTGCGATCTCGGTGTTCCAGCCGCGGTCCACCAGGGCGTCGATCTCAGCTTCCGGCAGGGCGGTCTGCGGTTCTTGCCGACGGCTCGGTGGCGTGATGCCGTGGGCCGCCATCCGGTCCGCCAGCTCCGCGGCCGTACCCGATCCAAGGGTGAGCCGGCGTCCGGCGACGAGTGAGAGCAGGGCCGCCCCGGTCGGCGACCCCTGGTCGGCCAGGGCTCCGACGGCACGGGCGGACAGCGCCCTGTCGAGCCCCGCCGCCAGGAGGGCACGGGTGCGGTCGTCGGCGGCGCGGTCGGCGGCGGCGACGACGGTCGCGGCGTAGGCGTCGCCGAGGATCGTCCGCAATGCCGCGATGAGCGCGCTTCGCAGGCCGGGGTTGTCGTGCCTTCCGAGCCAGAACAGCAGCTTCGGCACTGCCGCGGGGGCCCCGGCGTGGACCAGCGCGTTCGCGGCGGTCTTCTTGACGTTCATGTTGGGGTGGTCGAGGCAGGCGGCGATCGCGGCCGCGGCCCAGCACGCGCGCGCGTGCCCGAGTGCGAGCAGCGCCTGCCGCGCGGTCTGTACGTCGGAGGCGGCGGTGAGCGGGATCAGGCTCGCCGACAGCGCCTGCGCGTCCTCGCCGTCGGCGTCGCGGGCGAGGAGCGCGATCACGTGCTTGCGGACATGGCGGTCACGGTGGCGCAGCAGTGGATGCACGCGTGCCCTGATCCCGCGATGGGAGGTCTGCAGGAGCAGGCTGAGCAGCACCATCTGTTCAGCCGCCGTCAGGTCAGGGCGGTCCAGCAGATCGAGCGCGATGCCGGCGACGAGCGCCTCGCCCGCCTCACGCGCGTCCGCGGCGTCCAGAAGACAGCGCGGCCTGATCTTTCCTCTCTCGTGGAGGCGGCCGCCGAGGTCGCGGACGGCCGCGACGACTTCCTGCGGCACCGCCGGCTCGGTGGCATCTGCGGACGCGCCCGGCGCCCAGGACGCCGCGAGATCGGCGACCACCCGCAGCAGGAGGTCGGCGATGGCCGGCACGGTCTCGCAGGCGGCGTTGCGCGCCAGCCTGCACAGGGCCTCGACCGGCTTCTCCGGGTCCAGGCCCGCGCGGAGCAGCGCCAGTTCCCGGTCGTCCGGGCCGCCGAGATCCGCGGCGATCCGGCCCGGCAGATCCCGCGGGGCGAGCCGGACCAGGATCGACCTTCGCTGGTCGGGGTCCTCGGTGAGATGCCACAGCACTTCCAGGGCCCGGTGGCGCACGGGCCGCAGGTGAGGCACCACCGCGACGCCGCCTTCGGGCCCGTCCAGGCCCAGACCGTCTCGCAGGGCGGTGACCGTCCGGGCTCCGCCCACGGCTTCCAGGGCCTCCACCGCCGCGGCGGGCGACCTGGGCAGCGCGGCGATGACGGCCTCTTCGGCGGCCGTGTGGCGCAGCGCGCGGATCGCCCGCAGGAACGGCCGGGCATCCGGCGCGGAGCACAGCAGGTCAGTGACCTTCTCGCCCACCGGCAGGTCCCCGGTGCCCTGAGCGGCCAGAGCGACCAGGAGCTCCAGCCGGCGCGGCCAGTGCGGATCGTCCGCATCCGCGCCCATCAGCTCCTTGAGCGTCTCCTGCCGGGACGTGAACAGGACGGTGGCGACGTCGTCCGCGGGCACCGAGTGGTCGGCGACGGCCAGGCGCACGATCGCCGGGACGGCGTCGCCCGCCGGGAAGTGCCCGCGCCGGTGCAGCCCGCGCAGGCATCGCGTGACCGGCCCGGCGAGCAGGAGCGGGTCGGTGGCGGCGATGCTCACGAGATCGCCGATGTCGTCGCGGCTCGCGAGGTCTCCGAGCAGCTCCAGCGCCCGCTGACGGAGCCCCGGGGGCCGCCCTCGGTCGGCGGCCACGTCACGGAGCAGGTCCTGATGCCCATGGCGGGCGGCGGCTTCGATCGCCGCGGCGGCCACCGCGGGGATGGCGTCGCCCGGTCCGCCTTCGAGGAACCGGAAGAGGTGCTCCTGCGGCAGCGGATCCAACGCGGCCCAGGGCTCGGACAGCTCACGCAGCGCCGCCGCGGCGACGCCGGCCGCGGCGGCGCTCGCGGCGGGCTCCCCGGCGATCGTCCCGGTGAGCCCCACCACGAGGGTCCGGGCTCGCTCCGGCGCCAGCAGCCCCGCGCGCAGGGCCTCGCGAGTGACCCGCAGAGCCTCCGACCGCAGCACGGGGTCGAGCCGCCCCATCAGCTCCCGGGCGAGGCGCTCGGGTTCGTCGACGTCGGACACGCCGATCCCGCGGACGGCCTGGTAGAACAGCTCGCCCGGGGGCTCGTCCCGCACGGTCTCCGGCCGGTCGGCGATCTCGGCGGTCAGCCACGCGATCTGGATCCGGACCGGCAGATCCGCCTCCCGCCACTGCGGCCAGGGCCGGTCCCGGAGGTGGGAGCGCAAGCGCAGACGAAGGCGCGCCAGGGCCAGGGACGCCTCCGGCGAACCGTCGAGGGTTCCCGGCAACGACGCGGCGAACTCGGCCAGCTCGGAACGGTCCTCATCCCGTCCCGCCTCAAGGCGTTCGGCGAGGCACACGAGGCCGAGGGTCCGCAGGCGTGCGTCCTCGTGCCGGACGAGGAGCCGCAAGGTGGCGGGCGGGCACCGCGACGGATCGAGCGCGGCCGCGAGCCCGTCCGCGTCGGCGCAGCGTATGGCGGTGAGGACCGGGTCGTCGACCGACGTCATGCGCTCTCAACTCCAGCAGATCACGGATGCGCGCCAAGCGTAGCGAGCGCTCCGCGCCGCCCCCCGGCGGGTTCCGGGCGCCGGGGCGCGGCCCGTCCCGGACCCCGGCAAAGCCAGCAACGGGCGATCCGTCGACAAAGACCTCGTGTAAGAGCTGTGATCAACGATGACCGCCGCGCAGAATGGCCCCGGCTCAGGCACGGGAAGACGCAGGGGCCGCGCCGCGGGCGCTGCCACCGGACGACCGCCGTCACCGGGCTCGTCCTCGAGAAGACGATGATGTTCGACGAACCTGGGGCAGGTGAGATGTCCGGCACGGGACTCAGGGCGCTCAGGGCCGCCGATCCGGAACGGGTCGGGCCGTACCGGCTGCTGGCGCGGCTGGGAGCGGGCGGGATGGGGCAGGTCTACCTGGGCCGTTCCCAGGGCCGGCGGCTGGTGGCGGTGAAGGTCGTCCACCCTCACTTCGCCGACGACGCGGTGTTCCGGCGCCGGTTCACCAAGGAGATCGCGGCGGCGCGCCGCATCAAGGGCTTCTACACGGCGCAGGTGATCGACGCCGATGCCGACGCCGACCCGCCGTGGCTGGTCACGGAGTACATAGCGGGGCCGTCGCTGCAGGACGCCGTCGAGGAGAACGGCGCGCTGCCCGAGATCTCGGTGGCGGCGCTCGGCGCGGGGCTCGCCGAAGGGCTCCGGGCGGTCCACGAGCAGAACGTGATCCACCGGGACCTCAAGCCGGGGAACGTCCTGCTGGCCCAGGACGGGCCGCGGATCATCGACTTCGGCATCGCGCGCGCGATGGACGCGCCCACCCAGAGCCTGACCCTGGTGGGCACGCCTGGCTACATGTCGCCCGAACAGTTCCTGGGCGGCGACCTCGAACCTGCCAGCGACGTGTTCTGCCTGGCCGCGGTGCTGGCCTTCGCCGCGACCGGCCGCCATCCCTTCGGCGAAGGGCCGCCCGAGGCCCTCGGCTACCGGGTCCGCCACCAGAACCCGGACCTGGCGGACGTCCCGGCATCGCTGAGACCGCTGATCGCGGCCGGTCTGGAGAAGGACCCGCGCGGCCGCCCGGCGACCGGGGAGTTCCTGGACCGCTGCTCCGCGCTCGTCGCGGACGAGGGCATGCCCCTGCCGGAGACGTTCACCAGCATGATCGCTTCGCGGGTGGCCGAGACCGAGGTCTTCACGAGGAAGGGCGGCACGGGCGAACGCGGAGCGCGCCCGTCGCCGGCCGAGCGCGATCAGCCGCCCGCGGACCCGCGCCCGCCGTCGCCGAGCCCGTCACCGCGCCCGTCACCGCGCCCGGCGCCGGTGCGGGCGGAGCGTCGGCGGGAGCGTCCACCGGCCAGGCAGGCCGCGGTGGTCCTGGCCGCGGTCGCGGGGGTCGTGCTCGTCGCCGTGCTCATCGTCGTCGCCGGCAAGGGGGACTCGAAGGGCTCGAACAACGCCGACGCCGCGTCGACCTCGCCGACGAGCCGCTCGACCGGCCCCACGGGCGAGGGGAGCAGCGTCCGGCCGAGTCCGACCCCCGACAAGACCTGGAAGGCGTTCGACGACATCTCGGTCAACGACTGCTTGGACGCGTCCGGGGACCCCTGGAACCCCGGCGGGTGGCTCGGGGGCATGCCCCGCGCCGTCTCCTGCCGGGAGAGCGACGCCTACCTGAGGGTCACCGGCGTGGAGAAGACGAGCGGCGCGTGCGACGCCAAACCGCTCAACGGAGAGTCCTATTGGGAGTCCCCGGCTCACGACGGCGAGAGAACCTATCTCTGTCTAGAACGGCGGTTCAGGAACGGTGAATGCTTCCTGGGCAAGAAGGGCAGCAAACCGGGCCTGGCGGCCATCAGCGGCTACGGTCTGATGACGTCGTGGAGATGCGGCAAGAGCGGCCTTCCAAAGGAATACGGCCGCGTCCTCCGGTTCACCGGTTATCACAAGAGCCGGTGCCCCCGCGGCTCCCTGACATGGGATTTCCGGCGAGGCGTCCTCTGCGCCAAGGTCGTCTGACGCGAGGATCGCGTTTCCGGGCGGGGAGCGGAGCGTCCGGTTGTCGGTGCCGTCGCGTTTAATCGAGGCGTGGACGTTGGAGAGCGCATCGCCGAGCTGACCGCCCAGGTCAAGCGACTGAACGATCTGTACTACGGCGCCGGCGACAGCCCGCTGCCGGACGCCGACTACGACGCGTTGAAGGACGAGCTGGCCGCGCTCGTCGCCGAGCATCCGGAGCTGGAGCCCGCCGACAGCCCGCTCGGCAAGGTCAACGCGCCCGCGGAGCTGACCGGTCCGACCGTGCGCCACGCGCGCCCGATGCTGTCGCTGGCCAAGGCGACGAGCGAGGAGCAGATCCGCACGTTCTGCGAGCGGTTCGGCGGCCAGGTCTTCCGCGTGTCGGAGAAGCTCGACGGGCTCTCGCTCAGCGTCGTCTACACCGACGGGACGCTCGACTACGTCGCCACGCGCGGCACCGGCGCGGTCGGCGAACTGGTGACCGAGAAGGTGCGCCACGTGATCCCGGGCCTGCCGGCCGAGATCGAGGAGCCCGGGCGCGTGGAGGTCCGCGGCGAGGCGGTGATGCTCCGGTCGGTCTGGACGGCCTACAACGAGGCGCACCCGGAGCGGATCCTGACCAACCCGCGCTCGGGAGCCGCCGGAACGCTGGTGCTCAAGGATCCCGAAGCGGCCGTGAAGGCCAAGCGCGTGCTGAGGTTCTTCGCGTTCGGCGCCGACCGCGACGGCGTCGCGATCGATGTCCCGGCGGGCTTCGAGTCGGTCGCCCAGTACGTGGGCGCCGGCGCCGAGGAGGTCATCGCCGCGATCGAGGAGATCGGCGGCCGCCGCGACGGTCTGGACTACGACATCGACGGCGCGGTCGTGCGGCTGCACGAGCCGGCGGCGTTCGACGCGGCGGGGTTCAACAGCGCCGAGCCGCGCGGAGCGATCGCGTTCAAGTACCCGCCGGAGGAGAAGCTGACGACGCTGCTGGCGGTCCAGTGGCCGGTCGGCAAGATCGGCCGCGTCCCGCCGCGCGCGAAGGTCGCGCCGGTGTTCGTCGGCGGCGTGACGGTGGAGAACATCACCCTGCACAACCCCCGGCTGATCCGCGAGCGCGACCTGCGGATCGGCGACACGGTGGCGGTCGTGCGGCGCGGCGACGTGATCCCGTTCGCGGGCCGCTCGCTGCCGGAGCGGCGCGACGGCAGCGAGATCGAGATCGTTCCGCCGACGCACTGCCCGTCGTGCGACTCCGAACTGGAGGTCCGCGGCACCGGTGAGGAGCGCTGGTGCGTGAATCTTCAGTGCCCGGCGCAGGCGACGCGGCGGCTGATGCACTGGGCCTCGCGTCAGGCGGCCGACATGGAGGGCGTCGGCGACGTCTGGATCGAGAAGCTCGCCGAGGACGGCGTGCTCAAACACCGCAGCGACTTCTACGACCTGACGACCGAGCAGTTGCTGGGCTATGAGCGGATGGGCGAGGTCAGCGCCCAGAACATGGTCGACTCGATCGCGTCGTCCAAGGACGTGGGGCTGCGGCGCGCGCTGATAGGGCTGGCGATCCCGATGGCCTCCGAGGGCACGGCCAAGCGCCTGTGCCTGGCCGGCTACGAGCGCATCGAGGACGTCGCGGCGGCGACCGCCGAGGACCTGGTGGCCATCCGCGACATCGGGCCGAAGGCCGCCGAGAGCATCGTGGCCTTCTTCGCCCGTCCGGAGGTCCGGGAGGAGATCGCCGCGCTGCGCGAGCGCGGCGTGAACCTCGACGTCCTGCCCGAGGACCGGCCCCTCGACGCGGCCGCCGCGGGCGACTCGCCCCTCAAGGGCACGTCGGTCGTCATCACCGGCGCGTTCACCGACCCCCGCTCCGGCGCGAAGATCAGCCGCCCGGACGTCACCCGCCTGGTCGAGCAGGCGGCCGCGACGACCGCGTCGTCGGTCTCGGCCAGCACCGACTACCTGCTCGCCGGAGCCAACGTCGGAGCCGCCAAGACCGGCAAAGCCGAGAAGCTCGGCGTCACCGTCGTCCACCAAGACGAATTGTGGCGCTGGCTGACCGAAGCCGGCGTCATCTGACCGCGTCCGGCTCCCGCGGAACCACCCGGTCGGGTCGGACGCCTCACCTCCTCCCACGGCGCACAGGGGTGACGCCTGCCGT
>NZ_JBEZJP010000014.1:0-42123 GCF_040653175.1 Actinomadura sp. NPDC048032 | reverse complement strand
GCGGTATGTCATCGAGGCGCCACACGGGTGCGTCGGCCTGCTGAGCATGCATGACCTGGTCAGCCACATCCTCTCGGACCCGCCCGATGACCAGTCGGAGGTGTCCCAGCGCTACCGCAGTCGGTTCGTCTCCACGCTGGAGATGCACTACCCGGGGCTCCTGCCGTCCGATTACTTCGACGACCTCACCACGGAAGAGGAGATCAAGGCTCGTACCGCCAAGCTCCGCAAGCAGTACGACACGCTCCGCGGACTCATGGGCGACCTGGAGAACACCTTCGACGCGCTGACCCGCCGGCTCATGGACATACAGGAAGCCCGCCCGCCACGCGAAGTTGCTGAACGCAGCAGTGGAGACGGCGGCTCATGAAGGGATCTACGTACAAGCGGTGCAAGTGCCGCGGCGACGACGGACGCGAGCTCGGTGCCGACTGCCCGAAGCTACGCCGCAAGGACGGGTCGTGGAACCCGCGGCACGGGTCCTGGTACTACTCCCTGGAGTTGGACGCCGGCGCGAACGGGAAGCGGCGCCGTCTCCGCCGCGGCGGGTTCGCGTCCGAGACCGACGCCGAGAAGGCGATGGCCGAGGCCCTCCAGAAGGAGGCCCGCGGCGGCAACGCCCAGAGCAAGATCCTCGTCGGGCAGTACCTCGACGACTGGCTGAAGGCCCAGAAAGGTTTGCGCCGCAACACTCACCGGTTGTACGGGGGCCACATTGCCGCCTATCTGAAGCCGCACCTGGGGCACATCGAGCTGGACCGGCTCCGGGTCCGGCACCTGGACGAGATGTTCGACGCGATCGACGCCGCGAACGAGGGCATCGTCCAGGCTGGGGAAGACCGGCGGCGGCTGCGCGCCGAGGCGCGGGACGCGTGGCGGGCCGGCGACAAGAAGGCGCACCGTGAGGCCCTCGCCGCGATCGACCAGCTCCCACCGCACCGCCGACCGGTCGGCGCGGCGACCAAGCAGCGGATCAAGGCGACGCTGCGGACGGCGCTGTCGGACGCTCTGCGTGAAGGCCTCATCGGCACGAACGTCGCGAAGCTCGTCAAGCTGGAGGCGGGGAAGCGACCGAAGGCCCTGGTCTGGACGCCGGACCGCGTGGCCGCGTGGCAGGTCCGCTACGAGCGCGAGGTCGACGCCGCGCGCACGGCCGCGGACGGCAGGCCCGTCAACGTGATGGGCATCTGGCAGTCCCAGCCCCGGCCGTCGAAGGTCATGGTGTGGACGCCGGAGCAGACAGGGGTGTTCCTCGACCGTGCCGCGCGCCACAGGTTGTACGCGCTGTTCTACCTGGCGGCGTTCGCTGGCCTGCGGCGCGGCGAGGTCTGCGGCATCGAATGGGCTGACGTCGATCTCGACGCTGGCATGGTCGCCATTCGCATCCAGCGCGTCGCGGTGACCTACCGAGACGTCGAGGACAGCGCACCCAAGACCGACTCATCCGACGACACGATCCCGCTCGATGAGTCCACGGTGAAGGTGCTGCGGACGTGGCGCGCGGCGCAGAACGAGGAGCGGCTCGCGTGGGGCGAGGCGTGGGTCGAGTCGGGGAAGGTCTTCACGCGGGAGAACGGGGAGCCGCTCCACCCCGAGATGGTCTTCGACCTCTTCCAGCGGCTGGCGTTCGAGGCCGGCCTGCCACCGATCCGGCTGCACGATCTCCGGCACGGCGCCGCGACCCTGATGCTCGCCGCCGGCGCGGACATGAAGCTCGTTCAGGCTCTGCTGCGCCACTCGTCGATCACGATCACGAGCGACACCTACACCAACGTTCTCCCGGATGTGGCTCGGCAGGCGTCCGCGGCGGCGGTCGCGCTCGTTCCGAGGGCTGCGGCTGGGGGTGACTCCCGGACGGATGGTCTCCCTTCGGTCTCCCCTAGCGGGGGTCCGAACCCATCAGTTTCCAGTACACCGAGAAAAACCCAGGTCGTGAGGCTGGACGGTGGAGCCGGCGAGGGGACTTGAACCCCTAACCTTCTGTTTACAAGACAGATGCTCTGCCAATTGAGCTACGCCGGCGGGCTCGTCCCGCATCGTAGTCGACTTGGGGGCTCGGGGGGATCCGGGGAGGTTTTCTGGGGTGGGTGTCGATCTGCGGGGGGACTCGTTCGTGTAGGGGGCGGGGCGCCGGGTGCGCACGGGCGGGCGTCGCGGGGAAGGAGTGGGGGCAGGGGTGCTGGTGGTCGTGGAGGAGGAGAGATGAAGTCCTACGTGCTCAACATCATCCAGCCGGTGGGGGAGGTGCCGCCGCCGGAGGTGCTGGAGCCGATCATGGCGCGGCTCGCCGAGGTTCGGCGGGATCTGGAGCGGCAGGAGTGCTGGGTGTTCGGGCGGGGGCTGGACCAGCCGGAGGCGAGCACCGTGGTGTGCATGCGGGGGGACGAGGTGATCGCGACGGACGGGCCGTGGACGGAGGGCAAGGAGCACGTCGGGGGCCTCGCCATCGTCAGGGTGAAGGACCTGGACGCGGCGCTGAAGGTGGCGGCCAGGTTCACGCAGGTGACCGGGTTGCCGATCGAGGTGCGGCCGTTCCTCGGCGAGGGGTGATCGAGCGGGTCTTCCGGGAGGAGGACGGGCGCGCGGTGGCCGTGCTGGTCCGGGTGTTCGGCGATGTGGACGTCGCCGAGGAGGCCGTCCAGGAGGCGTTCGCCGAGGCGGTGCGCCGGTGGCCGGTGGAGGGGGTCCCGGCGAGCCCGGCGGGGTGGATCATCACGACGGCGCGGAACAAGGCGATCGACCGGCTGCGGCGGGAGGCCGCGCGGGCCGGGAAGTACGCGCAGGCCGTGCTGCTCAACGCGGCGGAGCCCGTCGAGGCGCCGGTGGTGGAGGACGATCGGCTGCGGCTCATCTTCACGTGCTGCCATCCGGCGCTGAGGATGGAGGCGCGGGTCGCTCTGACGCTCCGGTTGCTGGGCGGGCTGTCGACGGCGGAGATCGCGCGGGCCTTCATGGTGCCGGAGAAGACGATGGCGCAGCGGCTGGTGCGGGCGAAGGCGAAGATCCGGGAGGCCGGGATCCCGTTCCGGGTACCGGAGGAGGGGGAGCTGCCCGGACGGCTCTCCGGCGTGCTGGCGGTCGTCTACCTGGTGTTCAACCAGGGGTACGGCGGTCGGGAGGAGTTGGCGGCCGAGGCGGTTCGGCTGGGGCGGGTGCTGCGGGAGCTGATGCCGGACGAGCCCGAGGTGCTGGGGTTGCTGGCGTTGATGCTGCTCGTCGAGTCCCGCAGGGGCGCCCGGCGGAGGGACGGGGAGCTGGTGCTGCTGTCCGAGCAGGACCGCGGGCTCTGGGACCGGGGGCTCGTCGAGGAGGGGCAGGAGCTGGTGCGGCGGTGCCTCCGGATCGGGCGGCCCGGGCCGTACCAGATCCAGGCGGCGATCAACGCGGTGCACGGGGACGCGGCGAGGGCCGAGGACACTCGGTGGGATCAGGTTCTCCAGCTGTACGACCAGTTGATGGTCGTGGCGCCGAGTCCCGTGGTGGCGCTCAACCGGGCCGTGGCGGTCGGTGAGGTGGAGGGGGCCGGGGCCGCGTTGGAGCTGGTCGAGCGGCTGGAGCTGGGCCGGTACTACCTATTCCATGCGGTGCGTGCTGATCTGCTGCGGCGGCTGGGGCGGGGCGGGGAGGCGGCCGAGGCGTATGGCGAGGCCATGCGGCGTACGGAGGACGAGGCCGAGCGGGCCTTCCTCAGGAGGCGGCGGGCCGCGGTCGCCGGTTGAAGGTCTGGCCGGCGACGAGGGCGCCGAGGGCGACGGTGAAGCCGACGACCTGCCACGGGGTCAGGGTCTGGCCGAGGATCAGCAGGCCCGCCAGGGTGGCGACCATGGGGTTGGTGAGGCCGAGGAGCGAGACGGACGTCGGGGGCAGGCGGTCGATGCCGCGGAACCACAGCGCGTAGGCGATCGCGGTGCCGACGATGCCGAGGTAGGTGAAGCCCAGGAGGTTCTCGCCGGTCAGCGAGGACGGGGCGCCTTCGAGCGCCAGGGTGAGCGGCAGGAGGACGAGGCCGCCGACGGTGAGCTGCCAGCCGGTCATGACCAGGGGCGACTCGGGGCGTCCCCACTTCTTGGCCAGGACGATCGCGGTGGCCATGAGGGACGTCGCGGTGAGCATGGCGGCGATGCCGAGGGGGTCGAGCCGGGCGTCGGCGCCGAGGGTCAGCAGCGCGACGCCGCCGGTGCCGGCGAGGGCCGAGTACAGGACGGCGCGGGCCGGGGCGATCCGCAGGACGCCGAGCGACAGCAGCGCCACGACCAGGGGCTGGACGGAGCCGATCGTCGCGGCGACGCCGCCGGGGAGGCGGTAGGCCGCGAAGAAGATCAGCGGGAAGAAGGCGCCGAAGTTCAGCAGGCCGAGGACGATCGACTTCCACCACCACTCGCCGCGCGGCAGGCGGCGGGTGGCGGCGAGCAGCACCAGTCCGGCGGGCAGGGCGCGCATCGTCGCGGCGAGCAGGGGGCGGCCGTCGGGCAGCAGCGTGGTGGTGACCACGTAGGTGGTGCCCCAGCTCGCCGGAGCGAGGGCGGAGAGGACGAGGTCGGAGGCGTAGCGGGTGCGCAGGGCCGGGGCCGGGAGGGCTGTCGTCTGATTCACTTCAACGTCAATTATCTGAACGTTGAGATTATTTCCGATCTCAGGCGCGAAGGCGGCTGATCTCGTACAGCGCGATGCCCGCGGCGACTCCGGCGTTGAGCGACTCGGCCCTGCCCGGCATCGGGATCGTGACGAGCATGTCGCAGGTGTCGGCGACGAGCCGTCCCAGGCCCTTGCCCTCCGAGCCCACGACCAGCACGAACGGCCCGGACGCGAGTTCCAGGTCGGCGACGGTCACGCCGCCGGCGGCGTCCAGCCCGGCGACGAAGCAGCCGGCCTTCTGGTAGGCCTTGAGCTGGCGGGACAGGTTCGTGGCCTGCGCGACCGGGATGTTCGCGAGGGTCCCCGCGGACGACTTCCAGGCGCCGGCGGTGACGCCCGCCGCGCGCCGCTCGGGGACGACCACGCCGGTCGCGCCGAACGCGGACGCGGAGCGGACGATCGCGCCGAGGTTGCGGGGGTCGGTGATGCCGTCCACCGCGACGATCAGCGGGGCGGTGCCCTTGAGCAGGTCGTCCGGGTGGGCGTAGCGGTAGGGCTTGACCTGCAGCGCGATGCCCTGGTGGACGGCGCCGTCGGTCAGCCGGTCGATCTCGTTCTTGCCCGTCTCCAGCAGCGGGATGCGGCGGTCGGCGGCGATCTGGATCGCCTCGCGCACCCGCTCGTCGGTGCCGGACGTGACGTACAGGGCCGTGCCGGGAACGCCCGCGCGCAGCGCCTCGACGACCGGGTTGCGGCCCGTGACCAGCTCGGGGACCTCGCCGGTCGCGCGCCGCGCGCCCGCGGGACGTCCCGCCGGGCGGTTCTCCGAGGGGGCCTGGCCGCGGCCGCCCGGCCCCAGCGTCGGCGTGCCGGTGCGCTTGGAGTTCTTGACGGCGCGGGCCTTCTGGCGCTTGCCGTGCCAGTGCCGGTCCTCGGCCTTGGGGGTGGGTCCCTTGCGCTTGGCCATTGTCGGTTACGCCCCTCGCGACGATTGCGTGCTCGCCCCTGCCGGGCGGCTCAAGATCTCAGCGGACGGCGACGAACCCCCGCGAACGTTCGATTTTATCCGCAGCGCGGGGTGCGCGATGCACGTCAGCCGCGCTTCAGTTCCCAGCGGGGGCCCTGCGGGGTGTCCTCGACGAGGACGCCGGCCGCCGACAGGCTGTCGCGGATGGCGTCGGCCGCCGCGTAGTCCTTGCGGGCGCGGGCCGCCTGCCGCTGCTCCAGCGCCACCTTGACCAGGGCGTCGACGACGGGGCGCAGGTCGTCCTCCCCCGAGACCGCCCACTGCGGCGAGAGGGGGTCGATGCCGAGGACGCCGGCCATCGCCCGGACGGACGCCAGGTGGCCGTGCACCGCGTCGAGGTCGCCGGACGCCAGGGCGCTGTTGCCCTCCCGGACGGTCTCGTGCAGCACCGCCAGCGCCTGCGGGACGCCGAGGTCGTCGTCCATGGCGGAGGCGAACGCGGACGGGACGGAGGACGGCGTGCCGCCCCCCACCTGCTCGGACGCCCGCGTCACGAAGCCCTCGATCCGCTGGTAGGCGGAGACGGCCTCGGCCAGGGAGGCGTCGGTGTAGTCCATCAGCGAGCGGTAGTGCGCCGAGGCGAGGTAGTAGCGCACCTCGGCGGGGCGGGCCTTGCCCAGCAGGTCGGGCAGTAGCACCACGTTGCCGACCGACTTGCTCATCTTCTCGCCGTCGACGGTGAGCAGGCCGTTGTGCAGCCAGTAGCGCGCGAAGCCGTCGCCCGCGGCGCGGGACTGCGCGATCTCGTTCTCGTGGTGCGGGAAGATCAGGTCGACGCCGCCGCCGTGGATGTCGAACGTCGGGCCGAGGTACCGGGTCGCCATCGCCGAGCACTCCAGGTGCCAGCCGGGGCGCCCGTCGCCCCAGGGCGTCTCCCAGGACGGCTCCCCCGGCTTGGCGCCCTTCCAGAGGGCGAAGTCGCGCGGGTCGCGCTTGAGCTCCTCGTTGGGGGTGTCGCCGGCGGAGCGCATGTTCTCCAGCCGCTGGTTCGACAGCGCGCCGTACTCGTCGGCCCAGGACTTGACGTCGAAGTACACGTCGCCGCCCGCGGCGTACGCGTGGCCGTTCGCGATCAGCCGGCGCATCAGGACGATCATCTCCGGGACGTGCCCGGTGGCGCGCGGCTCGATCGTCGGGGGCAGGCAGCCGAGCAGGTCGTAGCCCTGGGTGAAGGTGCGCTGGTTGCCCTCGGCGACCGCGAACCACGGCACGCCCCGCTCGGCCGCCACCGCGATGATCTTGTCGTCGACGTCGGTGACGTTGCGCGCGAACGTCACCTCGTAGCCGGACGCGCGGAGCCAGCGCAGCAGGACGTCGTAGATGACGCCCGAGCGCAGGTGCCCGATGTGGGGGGCCGCCTGCGGGGTCGCACCGCACACGTACATCCCCACGCGGCCCTCTTCCAGGGGCTCGAACGTGCGGACGCTACGGGTACCGGTGTCGTAAAAGCGCAGGCTCACGGGTTCAGGTTATTGGATCGGCGTCCGGCTCCGTGGCGCATCGCACAGGCCGGAACACGCCATCGCGCCGCGGAGGTCATTCCACCGGGAACGTCTCCGCCAGCCGGGCGGCGAACGCGGCGGCGTGCGGACCGAAGCCGCCGTGGTCGCCGGGGTAGGTCTCGGCGGACGTCCCGAGCCGGTCCGCCAGCTCCAGCGCGGCCCGGTGCGGCGGCTCGCCCGCGGACTCCTCCCCGGCCGCCGGGACGATCCGGACGGACGACGCGCGCAGCGCCTCCACATCGAGCTCGTACCGCCCGAAGCCCGGCACCTCGTACCCGACGAAGAAGTCGGTGTTCCTCTCGAAGCGGGCGAACATCTCCAGCATCTCCGGGCTCGGCGGCTCCTGCTCCCCGGCCGGTCCTTCCTCGGCGGAGCCGTCCTCCTCGCCGCCGCCCATGCCCAGCGCGGCGCCGAACGTCCCCATCGCGGGGCCGGCGCCGCCGTCGCGGTAGGCGCGCTCCACGTCCGCCATGACGGTCTCCCAGTGGTCCGCGTCCGGCAGCAGGGTCAGCAGCGGCGGCTCGTGGGCGACCAGGGCGCGCACCTGCTCGGGATGCCGCGCGGCCAGCTCCAGCCCGATCTGCGCGCCCGAGCTGTTGCCGAACACGAAGGCCGGGCCGTCCGCGACCTCGGCGAGCAGGCGGGACGCGTCGTCCGCGTGCGTCTCGACGCGCTGCCGCTCCGGCGGCCCGTCGAGCGGGCTGCGCGAGTTGCCGCGCCGGTCGTACGTCACGACCGTGTACCGGCCGGCGAGCAGATCGGCGAGGCCGGCGTAGCCCGCCGCGTCGTAGATCCCGCCGCAGATCAGCAGCAGGACGGGCCCGGATCCGCGCACCTCGTAGTGGAGGGTCGCGCCGGGGACGTCAAGCGTTCCCATCGGTGTCTCCTTCGTCGAGCCGGGCGGCGCGGGATTCGAGGTAGCGCCGCTCCGGCAGGCTCGTCGTGCCGCGGGCGGCGTCCCGGTACGCCTCCCGCGCGGCCGGCGCGTCGCCGGCCTTCTCCAGCAGGTGGGCCCGGACGGCCGCCAGCCGGTGGTGGCCCTCCATCCGGGTGTCGCCGTCCAGCGTGCGCAGCAGGTCCAGGCCGGCGGACGGCCCGTCCACCATGGCCAGCGCGACGGCCTCGTTCAGCGTGACCATCGGGTTGGGCGACAGATGGGCCAGCAGCCGGTACAGCGCGAGGATCTGCGGCCAGTCGGTGTCCTGCGGCCGGGCCGCCTCGGCGTGGACGGCGGCGATCGCGGCCTGCACCTGGTACGGGCCGGGCGGCGACCAGGTGAGCGCCTCGGTGATCAGCTCGGTCCCCTCCCGGATCTCCTTGGCGTCCCAGAGCGTGCGGTCCTGCTCGGTGAGCGGGACCAGCAGCCCGCCGTCGGCGGTGCGCGCCGCGCGGCGCGCGTCGGTGAGCAGCATCAGCGCGAGCAGCCCGGCCGCCTCGCCGTCGCCGGGCAGCAGCCGGTGCAGCGCCCGGGCGAGCCTGATCGCCTCGGCGGTGAGGTCCGCGCGCCGCAGGTCGGGCCCGCTGGACGCGGTGTACCCCTCGTTGAAGACGAGGTACAGCACGTGCAGCACGGCCCGCAGCCGCTCGTCGCGCTCGTCCGGCGGCGGGGGCCCGAACCGCGCCCCCGCCGCCTTGATCTTCTGCTTGGCGCGGCTGACCCGCTGCGCCATCGTCGCCTCCGGGACGAGGAAGGCGCGGGCGATCTGCGCCGTCGTCAGGCCGCCGACGGCCCGCAGCGTCAGCGCGACCTGCGAGGACGGCGACAGCGCCGGATGGCAGCACAGGAACAGCAGGGTCAGCGTGTCGTCGCGGTCGGCCGCACGGTATTCATCGGGGCCGGGCTCGGCGGGGTCCTCCGCGGCCACGGCCGCCTCGCGGTCGCGGCGGGCCCGCTCGCTGCGCCACTGGTCGGTGAGCCGCCGGGTCGCGACGGTCAGCAGCCAGCCGCGCGGGTTCTCCGGAACGCCCTCCCCCGGCCATTGGACGGCGGCGGCGAGGAGCGCCTCCTGGACGGCGTCCTCGCACGCGTCGAAGGCGCCGTGCCGCCGCACGAGCGTGCCGAGCACCTGCGGCGCGAGGTCGCGCAGCAGGTCCTCGACGGCCGGGGGCGTCCTCACATCTCCGCCCCGGACTCGTGCATGAGCGCCCTGACCTCCATGTAGCCGCCGTACCGGACGTCGGGCCAGCGGGAGGCGATCTCCACGGCCCGCTCCTCGGTCTCGCAGTCCACGGCGACGTAGCCGGCGAAGTGCTCCTTGGCCTCCAGGAACGGGCCGTCCGTCACGGCCGGCTGCCCGTCCCTGCCGACCACGGTCTTGGTCAGGGACGGGTCGGCCAGCGCCGCCCCGCCGACCAGCTCGCCCGACTCCGTCAGCTCCTTCATGATCGCGTCGACCTCGCCGAACAGCGCGGTCCGCTCCTGCTCCGTCAGGTCCTCCAGGAAGCCGGGACGGTTGTAGATCATCAGCATGTACTTCACGGTCGTCTCCTCGTGGTCGGGCGGCCCCGTCTCCGGGCCCGTCAGAGAAGGATCGGAGCGGCCGGCGCGTTCTCGACACCCCCGCCGAGAAAATCTTCAGAAATCTTCGATCAGGTCCCTGACCTGGTGGCACAGGACGCTGAACGCCAGCGCGTCCGGCATCCGGGAGGCGACCGTCGCCAGATCGGCCCGGCCCGGACCGGCATGGACGGTCACCATCCCGCTCCCGATCACCACGTCCTGGACGGCGCTCCAGGGCAGCCGCTCGCCGTCCTTCCCGACACCGTCCAGGTCCACGGTGAACGGACCGATCCGCACGGACTCCCCCGCCTTCACCGCCGCCAGGAGGCGCGGGACGATCCGGGCGGTCACCTCCTGGGCGACGGCCACGCCGAGCGTCCGGACGTCGGGGATGTCGTCGCCGAGCCGCAGCACGCTCCCGTCGTCCGCGACGACCGTGAAGCACCACCGGACGCGCCCGCCGGGCCCGCCCGGCACCCCGGCGACCGTCACCGAGACGAGCTCGTCCCACGTGCGGGCGCCGCCGCCCGGCCCGGTGACCTCCAGGCCGCCGGTGTGGAGGACGGCGACGCGGGCCCGGACGCGGGGACGGTCGCGTCCCGCGATCCACCCGGCGGCGGCGGCGTACCCCATCGACAGGAGCAGCGCCGGGACGCCCACCCACCACACGTGGTCGTGCAGGTACACGACGGCCGCCGGGACGAGCGCGGCGGCGGCCAGGCACAGCAGCGCCAGCCACGCCCAGGTGCGGCGGGCCGCGGCCCGTCCGTCGAAGATCCGGACCGGTTCGCCGAGCCGGGGCCGCGGGGGCGCCACGGCGGCGCTACCCGGCCGCGCGGGCCCGCGTGACCCGCACGAACCTGCCGCACGCCATCGGTGCCTCCCTCGCCTGACCTCTCCAATACCGTACGTCTCCCCACTTATAGTGCGCAGCGTCACAGTGATCACTAAGAAGTTGCGGTTCGGCGGCGTCCTGGCTGGTTAATCTCGGCGGAGGACCCCTCCCTTCCGGAACGAGAGACATGCCGACTGATCCGACCCGGCCCTCCTACACCGCCGTGCAGCGGCGGCTGCTGACCACCGTCGCCGGCCTCGTCGTCGCCGCGCTGGCGGGCGGCGCCTTCGCGCTGACCTACGACGTGCTGCGCGAGCTCGCCGTCGCGGGCGGGGTGGGCCGCCGCTGGGCGCCGCTGTACCCGGCGATGGCCGACACCCTCACCGCCGTGACGATCCTGTCCCTCGTGGTCACCCGCAACGCCCGCTGGTGGACGCGGCTGCCGCGCTGGACGCTGCTGGTCCTGCTCCTCGCCGGGGGCGCCGCGGCGTCCGTCCAGCGCTCGGTCCGGGGGTTCGGCCCGCTGCCGGACGACGCGGTGCGGACGGGCGTGGCCGTGGCGCCGCACGCGATGCTCGTGATCGCCGTCTGGCTGTGGCTGACGATGGTCAAGCAGATCCGGGTGGCCAGGCCCGCCGCCGGGGAGGAGGCGCCGCCCGAGGCGCAGCGCGGCCACGTCAAGGTCCTCGGGCCCGCGGCGCCGCCGCTCGCGCTGGAGGCGCCTCCCGCGCACGAGGCCGGGCCGGAGCGCGTGCCCGAGCCGGACCCCGAGCCCGAGCCGGAGCGCGAGCCGATCCTGCCGTTCAGGGACGAGCCCGAGTGGCCCGTCGCCGACAGGCCCGAGCCCCTCCCGGAGAACCCCGGGCCCCTCGCCGAGGAGCCCGCGCCGGAGGAGCACGACCCCTTCGCCTTCACCTTCGAGGAGAGCCTGTCGTCGGAGCCGGCGCCGCCGCTCGACCCGCTGCCGCAGCCGCGCCGGCCGCTGGACGCGGTGCCCGACCGGCTGCCGACGGACGTCGAGCTCGTCCGGGGCCGGGACCGCGCCGCCGAGGAGCCCCCGCCCGCCGCGACGACCCGCCCCGACATCGTGGTGCCCCCGCCCTACGACACCGGCGAGGACGAGGACGACGGCCCGCCCGCCGACCGCGCCGAGGACCCCGACGCCGGAGACCCCGGCACGGAGGCCCTCAAGGCGGGCGATCGTCCGGGGGAGGACGACGGGAACCCGCCGCCGTCCAGCAACTTCCGCAGCGGGCCCGTCCCTCCCGCCGAGTAGGGAGCGGGCCCCGGCATGGCAACCGCGGCCTTTGCCCTGATCTGAAAAGCCGCCTTTCCTCCCACCTCGGCTGATCTACCCGCACCGGGTGAAAGGGAGGCGGCGGGGGAAGGTATGCCTCCATGACGACCGTTTCATGGGTCGAGGGCAGCCAGGACGGCGGCTTCGGTATCGAGAACCTGCCGTACGGGATCTTCTCGCGCCCGGGAGAACTGCCGCGCGTCGGCGTGGCCATCGGCGACCGCGTCCTCGACCTGGCCGAGATGTCGGCCGCGGGCCTGGTGGAGGACCGGCGGTACTTCGCCTCCGGGTCGCTGAACGCCTTCATGGTCGCGGGACGCGCCGCCTGGCGGGCGAACCGGGAGCGGGTGACGGAGCTGCTCACCGACGAGGCGTACCGCGAGCGCGTCGAGCCGCACCTGATCCCGGTCGCGGACGTGGAGCTGCAGAAGCCGTTCGAGGTCGCCGACTACGTCGACTTCTACTCCTCGGAGCACCACGCGACGAACGCGGGACGGATCCTGCGGCCCCAGGGCGAGCCGCTGCCGCCGAACTGGAAGCACATGCCGGTCGCCTACCACGGCCGCTCCGGGACCGTGTACCCGGCGGGGACGCCGATCATCCGGCCGTCGGGGCAGCGGCGGGCGAAGGACGACCCGGCGCCGTCCTACGGCCCGTCGCGGCGCCTGGACTTCGAGGCGGAGGTCGGCTTCGTCGTGGGCGTCCCCTCCCCCGCCGGGCGCGGGGTCCCGGCCTCCGCGTTCCGCGACCACGTGTTCGGGTTCGTGCTGGTGAACGACTGGAGCGCGCGCGACCTGCAGATGTGGGAGTCGCAGCCGCTCGGCCCGTTCCTCGGCAAGTCGTTCGCGACGTCGGTCTCGTCGTGGGTGGTGCCGGTCGCGGCCTTGGAGCCCGCGCGCGTCCCGCCGCCCGTCCAGGACCCGGCGCCGCTGCCCTACCTGCGCTGCGACGAGCCGTGGGGCCTGGACCTGCACCTGGAGGTCCTGATCAACGGGCGGGTGGCGGCGCGGCCGAGGTTCGCGTCGATGTACTGGACGCCGCCGCAGCAGCTCGCGCACGCGACGGTGAACGGCGCCCCGCTCCGCACCGGCGACCTGTTCGCGTCCGGCACGGTTTCGGGACCCGAGCGCGAGGAGCGCGGCTGCCTTCTGGAGCTCAGCTGGAACGGCCAGGAGCCCCTGCTGCTGGACGACGGCACGGAGCGCACGTTCCTGGAGGACGGCGACACCGTGACCATCCGCGCCCAGGCGCCGGGAGCCGCCGGTTCCCGCATCGCCCTCGGCGAGGTGACGGGCACCGTCCACCCGGCTCCGTCGTAGCCGCGCCCGTCAGGCGGGCGGGAGGACGAGGGCGTTGGCGATGGCCGCGAGGCCCTCGCCCCGCCCCGTCAGGCCCAGGCCGTCGGTGGTGGTGGCGGAGACGGTGACCGGCGCGCCGGACAGCGCCTCGCTGAGGGTCTTCTCCGCCTCGGCGCGCCGCTTGCCGATCTTGGGGCGGTTGCCGATGACCTGGATGGCGACGTTGCCGATCGTGTGACCGGCCTCGTCGACGAGGCGGGCGACCTCGCGCAGCAGGGCGACGCCGGACGCGCCGGACCAGCGCGGGTCGGACGTGCCGAAGACGGCGCCGAGATCACCGAGACCGCAGGCCGAGAGCAGCGCGTCGCAGGCGGCGTGCGCGGCGACGTCGCCGTCGGAGTGCCCGGCGAGGCCGTGGCCCTCGCCCGGCCATTCGAGCCCCGCGACCCACAGGGGCCGGGGCTCGGACGCGAACGGGTGGACGTCGGTGCCGACGCCCACCCGAGGGAGCCTTGAGTTCAACGCGGCCGGCCTCTCAGCTGGCCAGGACCTCGTCGAGCAGAGCCTCTGCCTTGTCCTCGTTGGTCTTCTCGGCGAGCGCGAGCTCGCTCACGAGGATCTGGCGCGCCTTGGCGAGCATCCGCTTCTCACCCGCGGACAGCCCACGCTCCTTGTCGCGCCGCCAGAGGTCGCGGACGACCTCCGCGACCTTGTTGACATCGCCGGAGGCGAGCTTCTCAAGATTCGCCTTGTACCGGCGCGACCAGTTGGTGGGCTCCTCGGTGTAGGGTGCGCGAAGCACCTCGAACACCTTCTCCAGCCCGTCCTGGCCGACGACGTCCCGGACGCCCACGTCCTCGACGTTCTCGACCGGGACCCGTACCGTCAGGTCACCCTTGTCAACCTTCAGGACCAGGTAGGTCCTGTCCTCACCCTTGATGGTGCGAGTCTCGATGGCCTCGATCCGAGCAGCCCCATGGTGGGGGTAGACGACGGTGTCGCCGACCTGGAAAGTCATGTGACAAGTACCCCTTCCGCTAGAACCAGGGTAGCACGGAAACGAGCGTGCCCGAACCCGCCTTCCTGACAAATGCGCAGGTCAAGCCACATATTGAGGTATTGACAAACCCCTTTATTGGTGCATCGAGGACCAGTTCCCCTCGCTCAGCGTAGCCGGAAGAACACCGTGATCCCTCCCCGCGCCCTTACCGGCAACCGGCCCCCGGATACAAGCATCATTCCGCCGACGGTGCGGACGGGTTCCATACTGGGATGTGAGCACCCTGCGCCGCGCGGGTACGAAGCGCCCGGAAGGGTCTTAATAGGACACGGGGTCGGGACGCGCGTCCCGCGGGAACACCGATCGGCGAGGGAGGTGCCGCGTGAGGCCGGACGGCGGCGACCCGGAACCCGACGACTACGGGCTTCCGCGCGTTGACGTCGTCGTGCCCGACGACGCCCGCGAGCTGGAGCGGGACGTCGCCGCCTACCACCGGGAGCGGCGCCGGAGGCGGCGCAGGGCCCGCGTGCGGCGGCTGTACCGCCCGCTGACGCGGTTCGGGGTCGCCGTCCCGATCATCGCGGGCGCGCTGCTGGTCGCGCTGCTGAGCGGCGTGCTGATGACCGCGTTCGGCCCCCGTCCCGCCCCGCGGCCGACGACCGCCCAGCTGGCCCCGCGCCCCACCGCGAGCCCCGGCAGGGTCGGCGGGCTGCTGCCCGACCGCCGGGTCGACCTCGTGACCGCCGGCCGCGTCTCCCGGCCGCTGCGCGACCTGCGCCCCGGCGTGATCGCCGTCGTCTCGCCCGGGTACCGGTGCGAGGGCCTGGTGGCGGAGCTGGCCGGCCGGACGCAGGAGTACACCCTCACCTTCTGGCTCGTCGCCGACCCGCGCCCCGCGGGCGCCCGGAAGCCCCTGTCCCTGAAAGACCTCAAGGCGTGCGCGGGCACGGCCCACAACGGGACGCCGCAGATCCTGGAGGACCGCGCCGGGGTCCTGGCCGGCGCCTACTCGCCCGCGCCCGGCACGCCCGGCCCGACGGGCACCGGCCTCACCGCCGTCTTCGTGCGGCCGGACGGCGTGGTCACCGAGGTCGTCCGGGCGCCCGCGGCCGGGCCCGGACTCACCGGGAAGATCAAGGGTCTGGGTTCCGGTTAGGTCTCCCGCCAGGGCGTGTCGGCCACCCCGGGGAGGGGTTTCCGGCAAGACCTCGCTACGCTTCCCCTGGCGTATCTCACGCCCGTCCCACAATTCTCTGAAACCACCTCTTCACCTGATATCTCGCGAGGAGACCGCCGCCGTGATCCGAAACAGCCGTCGAATGGTCGTGCTCGCCGTCGCGGGCGCCGTCGCCATCGCGCCGGTGGTCTCCGGCTGCGGCGCGGGCGAGAAGCCCCAGACCGCCGCCCCCACGCAGCTCACCGAGGGCGTCAACGTGTCGGTGCCGCTGAACAGGCCGCAGGCCCCGCAGATCGACCTGCGCGACATGTTCCTGCTGGGCCCGGAGGCGGGGCCGCCCATCCCCGCGGGCACGTCCCTGCCCCTCTACGGCGCGATCATCAACCAGGTGCAGGGCCGGCCGGACCGCCTGGTCTCCGTCAGCTCCCCGGCGTTCGGCGGCGAGGCGAAGATCGAGGGCGGCTCGCTCACGCTGCCCCCCGCCGCCTCGGACGGGACGGGCAGCTTCACCAAGCTGCTCGGCAAGCCTTCGGCGGCCCCCACCCCGCAGCAGCAGGGCGGCAAGAAGAAGACGCAGCAGCCCGGCGCCACTCCCACCGGCGGCACGCCCTCCGGCCCGGCCGCGCCGTCCGGCGGCGCCACCCCGGGGCCGACCGGCCAGGGCGCGACGCCGAACGTGTCCGAGACCCCGACCTCGCAGAACACCATGGGCCCGCAGGGCAGCGGTCCGTCGGTCTCGCCGGGCGCCGGCGGGGAGGTGCCGCTCGTGGTGCTGCCCCAGCTCAACAAGGAGCTCCTCGCCGGGTCCACGGTCCCGCTGACGATGCGGTTCGAGCGCGCCGGGTCCGTCGAGTTCCAGGTGCCCGTCGTGGCGCGGCAGGACCAGTTCAGCACCTACCCGCTGCCCATGACCCCCGCCACGCCGCAGACGCCGGGCGGCCAGACCCCCGGCGGCCAGACGCCCGGCCAGACCCCGGGCGGAAGGGCGAGCACGTCCCCGTCCCCGGGCGCTGAGCAGGGCGGCCCCGAGGCGTCCCCGTCCCCGGGCGCCGTCCAGACGCCGGCCACCGGAGAGACGCCGACCGCCGGCTGACCCGCCGAACCCGGCCCCCACACATAAGGAACGGCCCGTCCCATCCGGGACGGGCCGTTCCTCATGTCCGTCAGGGCTCGAACTTGTAGCCGAGGCCTCGGACGGTGACGATGTACCGCGGTGTGGAGGGGACTTCCTCGACCTTGGCGCGGAGGCGCTTGATGTGGACGTCCAGCGTCTTGGTGTCGCCCACGTAGTCGGCGCCCCACACGCGGTCGATGAGCTGCATCCGGGTGAGGACGCGGCCGGCGTTGCGCAGCAGCACCTCCAGCAGCTCGAACTCCTTGAGCGGGAGCTGGACGGGCTCGCCGCCCACGCTGACGACGTGGCGTTCCACGTCCATCCGGACCGGACCGGCCTCCAGCGTCGCGGGCGCCGGCTCCTCGACCTCGCCCTGGCGGCGCAGCACGGCCCGCATGCGGGCGATCAGCTCGCGGGTGGAGAACGGCTTGGTGACGTAGTCGTCGGCGCCGAGCTCCAGGCCGACGACCTTGTCGACCTCGCTGTCCTTGGCGGTCAGCATGATCACCGGGACGCTGGAGCGCGCGCGCAGCTCGCGGCACACCTCGGTGCCGGGCAGCCCGGGGAGCATCAGGTCGAGCAGCACGAGGTCGGCACCGTTGCGCTCGAAGATGTCCAGCGCGTCGGGGCCGGTGGCGGCGACGGCCACCTCGAAGCCCTCCTTGCGCAGGTTGTACGAGAGTGCGTCGCTGAAGGACTCCTCGTCCTCCACGACGAGCACGCGGGTCACGGTGTTGCCTCCCGGGCGGTGTTCTGTGGGGCTGGAAAAGCGGTGGCGCCGGCCGCCGGGCGGCGCGGCGTGTCGATCAGGGGGAGCCGGATCGTGAACGTCGACCCGTGCCCCTCCTTGCTCCACACCGTGACGTCGCCGCCGTGCTTGCTGGTGACGTGCTTGACGATGGCGAGGCCGAGGCCGGTGCCGCCGGTCTGGCGGGAGCGGGCGGGGTCGACCCGGTAGAACCGTTCGAAGATCCGCTCGATCTCGGCCTCCGGGATGCCGATGCCCTGGTCGGTCACGTTGATCTCGACGTGCGTCTCGTCGCACCGGCGGGTCGAGACGACGACCCGGGTGTGCTCGGGGCTGTAGGCGACGGCGTTGTCGACGAGGTTGCGCAGCGCGGTGACCAGCAGCTCCTGGTCGGCGCGGACGCGCAGCCCGTCCTCGCCGCCGGCCGCGAGCTGGATGTCCTTGGCGACCGCCTTGATCTGGCAGCGTTCGAGCGCCTCCGCCATCACCTCCTCAAGGGTGACCGGGGTGAGCTCGGGCAGCGGCTCGTCGCCCTGGACGCGCGACAGCGTCATCAGGTCCTGGACGAGGTTGTTCAGCCGCACCGACTCGTACTGCATCCGGCCGGCGAACCGGCGGACGGCCTCCGGGTCGTCGGCGGCGCTCTCGACCGTCTCGGCGAGCAGGGACAGCGCGCCCACGGGGGTCTTCAGCTCGTGGCTGACGTTCGCCACGAAGTCGCGGCGGATCGCCTCGGTGCGGCGCATGTCGGTGAGGTCCTCGGCGAGCACGAGGACGAGCCCGTGGGAGCCGAGCGGCGCGACGCGGACCGCGAACCAGCGCCCGTCGGCCCGCCGGCGGCCGCCGTTCGGGCCGACCTGTATCTCGGTCTCGCGGATCTCCCCGTCGCGGCGCACCAGCCGGGTCATCGCGATAACCTCGTCCACCACGACGTGGTCGCCGCTGACCAGTCCGTACGCCCGCGCCGCGGAGCTGGCCCGCAGCACCCGGTCCTCGCCGTCCACCACGACGGCCGAGGACCGCAGGACGCTGAGGACCGAGGCGACGCCCGGCGGCAGGCTGCCCACCGGGTTCGTCGCTACCGCCGTCCGCTGGGCTCGCTCGCTCACCCGCACCGCCAATCCAGTCGCGAGCCCGATCGCGAGCCCGGCGAGCCCTGTCAGGCTCGCGACAATCTCGACCTCCACACCTCGGATCGTAAGCGGCGATCGGAGCAACGCTTCCCCCCTGCCCTGGTCAGCGCCTTCTCGTTACCCGAAAGTTCACCTTTCCCTCCGGATGCGTTCATGCCCGTGGGGCAAAGTGTGGCGTGGGCGAGTCCGCCCTGCCCCGCCCGCCCCCGTCCACATCGAAGGATTCTCAAGTGCGCGACGCCTACCACGAGGAACTCGACTCCCTCACCGACAGCCTGGTGGAGATGACCCGCCTCGTCCGGTCCGCGATGGCCCGCGCGGTGACCGCCCTCCTGGACGCCGACCTGCGGCTGTCGGAGGAGGTCATCAGCGGGGACGAGCACGTCAACAAGATCGACGCCGACATCGAGGCGACGGTGTTCGACCTCATGGCCCGCCAGCAGCCGGTCGCCGGCGACCTGCGGACCCTGATCACCGCGCTGCGGATGAGCGGCGACCTGGAGCGCATGGGCGACCTCGCCGTGCACATCGCCAAGACGGCCCGGCGGCGCCACCCCGAGTCGGCCGTCCCGCCCGAGCTGCAGGCGACCGTGCTGGAGATGGGGCAGATCGCCGAGCGGATGATCGCCAAGACCGGCAGCGTGATCGCGTCCCAGGACGTCGAGATGGGCCTGGAGCTGGACGCCGACGACGACCAGATGGACCGGCTGCACCGCCGCCTGTTCGACATCCTGCTGTCCCCGAAGTGGCGGCACGGCGTCGAGCCGGCCGTGGACATCACGCTCGCCGGGCGCTACTTCGAGCGCTTCGCCGACCACGCCGTGCACGTCGCGGAGAACGTCGTCTACCTGGTCACCGGCCAGCGTCCCGAGGAGATCGTCGACTCGGCCTGATCCGGTCGCGCCCGCGCGCCCGCGCGGCGGCGGCGCACGAAGGGCGCGAGGGGTCTGGACGGCTTGATCAACGTTCGTTAGCTTGCGCGTCATGAGACCGATGCGGGCACTGGTGCGGGCGATGGCGTCGGCCGGGCTGTGCGGGGCGGTGGCGGCGGCGTCCCTCGGGGTGCCCGGCACCGCGTCGGCGCGGGCCACGCCGGGGGCGCACCGGCCCGCCTGGCGCCTCACTCCGACCGGCAGCGAGGCGCGGTTCCGCGGCCTGGCGGCGGTCGGCCGCGAGACCGCCTGGCTGGCGGGCGGCGGCGGGACCGTGCTGCGGACGACCGACGGCGGCCGCACGTGGCGCGACGTCGCCCCGGCCGGCGCGGAGGGCCTGGAGTTCCGCGACATCGAGGCGTTCGACGCGCGGCGGGCGGTCGTGCTGGCCATCGGCGAGGGCGACGCGTCCCGCGTCTACCGGACCTCGGACGGCGGCGTCACCTGGACGCTCGGCTTCAGGAACGACGATCCCAGGGCGTTCTACGACTGCCTCACGTTCTTCGACTCCCGGCACGGGCTGGCGGTCAGCGACCCGGTGGACGGCCGGTTCCGGATCATCGCCACCGGCGACGCGGGCCGCAGCTGGCGGGTCCTGCCGCCTGGGGGCATGCCCCCGGCGCTGGAGGGCGAGGCCGGGTTCGCCGCCAGCGGGCAGTGCCTGGTGAGCCACGGGCCGCGGGACGTGTGGCTGGCGACGGGCGGGGCGTCGCGCTCGCGCGTGTTCCATTCCGGGGACCGCGGCCTCACCTGGACCGTCGCCGACACGCCGCTGCCGTCCAGCCCGTCCCAGGGCGTGTTCGCGGTGGCGTTCCGCGACTCCCGGCACGGCGTCGCGGTCGGCGGCGACTACCGGCCCGGACAGCCGTCGCCGGCGGCCGCGGCGACGACCGCCGACGGGGGCCGCACGTGGCGTCCCGCGCGCCGCCCGCCGGCCGAGTACCGCTCAGGAAGCGTGTGGCCTGCGTATGCGGGTCCGGCGGTGTTGGCGGTGGGCCCCACGGGCAGCGACGGCAGCCTCGACGGAGGCCGCACGTGGACCCGGTTCGACACCGGGAGCTTCGACACCGTCGACTGCGCGCCCGACGGCGGCTGCTGGGCCGCGGGCGAGAAGGGCCGCGCCGCCCGCCTCTCCATCACCCGCTAGACGGGCTCTCGGCTAGACGGACTCCCCCAGGAGCGACCTGAGGAGGTCGCGCAGGGACTCCTGCTGGGCCGGGGCGAGCGCGGTCAGCGGCGATTCGGCGTCGAGGCGTTCGAGGACGTCGGCGCGACAGCGTTCGCCGTCCGGCGTGAGGACGATCTGCTTGGCGCGGCGGTCGGTCGGGTGGGGGCGGCGCTCGACGAGGCCCTGCCCTTCGAGGCGGTCGACCAGGAAGGTCGCGTTCGACGCCTCGCAGGCCATGCGGTGGGCGAGCTCGCGGGCCGTGATCGGCTCGGACAGCTCGCGGAGCGCGACGACCTGGGCCGCGGTCATGCCCACCTCGTCGGCGACCCGCCGGGCGTGGACGTCGAGCCGCTGCGCGAACCGGTGGACCAGCTTGCACACGTCCCGTTCCATCTGCTCGCCCATGCCCCGAGTGTAGCGCCTGTACTTCGAATCATGATATTGCTAACTCGAATCATCCGAGTTCGAAGTAAATGGAGCGTGCGTGCCCCCCTCCCTCTTCTCCCTGATGCTGGTCGTCTTCGGCCTGACCACCGGCGAGTTCGTCATCGCGGGCATCCTGCCGGACGTGGCGGCGGACCTCGGCGTCTCGGTGCCCGCCGCCGGGCGCCTGGTGAGCGCCTACGCGCTCGGCATGATCGTCGGCGGTCCGGTCGTCACCGTCCTGACGGCGCGGGTGCCGCGCAAACCGCTCGTCACCGGCCTCATCGCCGTGTCGGTCCTCGGCAACCTCGGCTCCGCCCTGGCGCCGAACTACCCGGTGCTGCTCGCGGCGCGGTTCGCCGCGGGACTGGTCGTGGCCACGTTCTTCGCGGTCGCCATCGCCACCGCCGCCTCCACGGCCCCCGCGGGCCGGGAGTCCTCCACCATCGCGAAGGTGGCGCTCGGGCTGAACCTCGGCATCGTCCTCGGCGCCCCGCTGGGCACCGTGATCGGCCAGACCCTCGGCTGGCGGGCGACCTTCGGCGCGGTCGCCGCGCTCACCGCCGCGGGCCTGCTCATGGTGCTGCGGTTCGTGCCCGCCCTGCCCGCCGCCGCGACCGGTCCGCTCTGGGGCGAGCTGCGCGTGTTCGCGGGACGGGACGTCCGCCTGGCGATCGCCCTCACCGCCCTGGGCAACGTGGGCGTGGTGACCGTCTTCACCTACATCGCGCCGCTGCTCACCGAGGTCAGCGGGTTCCCCGAGGGCGCCGTCCCGGCGCTGCTCCTGGTGTACGGCGCGGGCGCGGTCGCGGGCAACTTCCTCGGCGGCCGGCTCTCGGACCGGGCCCTGATGCCCTCACTGGCCTGGCTCCTCGGCGCGTTGGCAGGCGCCCTGGCGCTGTTCTGGGCGGTCGGCGGGGTCCGGCCCCTGGCCGCCGTGATGACGTTCGCGCTCGGCCTGCTCGCCTTCGCGATCCTCCCGGGCATGCAGACCCGCGTCCTGACCACGGCGGGCGCGGCCCCCACGCTGGCGGTGGCCGTGAACGCCTCGGGGTTCCAGGTCGCCGCCGCGTTCGCCGGCTGGCTCGGCGGGACGCTGATCGGCGACGGGCCGGGCCCGCGCTCGCTCTTCCCCGTCGCGGCCGCGCTCACCGTCGCCGGGCTCGCCGTGGCCGTGCGCATCCACCGCGGCGACCGCGCGGCCGTTCCCGCGGGCGCCGGCTCCGGGTGACCTCGCCGGCCCGCGTCCGGCTTGCGAGGGGCCGCCGGGAGGCGGCCCCTCGCGGGCTACTTGCGCTTGCCGCGCCTGGACTTGCGCTCGTCCTTCGGGTCGGGGCTCTTCGCGGCGGGCTTGGGGGCGCTCCCGCCCTTGGCGGCGCCCTGGTTCTTGACGGCCTCGATGGCGGCCTTCGCGGCGGCCGGGTCGAGGTACTCGCCGCCGCGCTTGAGCGGGGAGAAGTCGTCGTCCAGCTCGTAGACGAGCGGGATGCCGGTGGGGATGTTCAGGCCGACGATCTTCTCGTCGGAGATGTCGTCCAGGTGCTTGACCAGGGCGCGCAGGGAGTTGCCGTGCGCGGCGACCATGACGGTCTTGCCGGCGGCCAGGTCGGGGATGATCGAGTCGTACCAGTACGGCAGCATGCGGTCGACGACGTCGGCGAGGCACTCCGAGCGCGGGATCAGCTCGGACGGCAGCTCGGCGTAGCGCAGGTCGTTGACCTGGGACAGGGGGTCGTCGTCCTTGATGGGCGGCGGCGGGGTGTCGTAGGAGCGGCGCCAGGTCATGAACTGCTCTTCGCCGAACTCCTCGCGCGTCTGCGCCTTGTTCTTGCCCTGGAGGGCGCCGTAGTGGCGCTCGTTGAGGCGCCAGGAGCGCCTCACCGGGATCCAGAGCAGGTCGGCCACGTCGAGGGCGATGTTGGCGGTGCGGATGGCCCGCTTCAGCAGGGAGGTGTGCAGCACGTCGGGGGTGATGTCGGCGTCGAGCAGCAGATCGCCGCCCTTGGTCGCCTCGCTCTCGCCCTTCGCGGAGAGGTCGACGTCCACCCAGCCGGTGAACAGCCCTTCCGCGTTCCAGACGCTTTCGCCATGCCGGAGCAATACCAGGGTCGCCATGGCACCAGAGCCTAGCGGCCCCGCGCGCGTCACTCGCGGTTGGCCGGGTCCGCGAAGGAGGCGAAGGCCTGGAGGTTGGCGAGGCTCTCGCCGCGCTTGACGCGCCAGTCCCACTCGCGCTGGATGGACGACTTGAACCCGCGCTCCAGCGCCTTGTCGAAGTTCTCGTCGGAGTAGGTGAGGACGCAGCCGAGGAGGCGGTCGATCTCCTCCGGGGACACCGATTCGAGCGGGACCTTCCCGACGAGGTGGACGTCGCCGACGTCGTCCAGCGCGAAGGCGACCCCGTACATGCGGCCGTTCTTCTCCAGGAGGAACCGGTAGAACTCGGCGTGGTTCTCGTCGGGACGGCGGCAGAAGAACGCCTCGACGTGCAGCGAGTGGTCGCCGGCGATGAGCCACGTCATGGTGGCGAGCTTGTGCTGGCCGGGGAGCTTGACGAAGAACGCGTTGTCGCGCGGCTCCTCGAACTCCAGCTCGTTGGACCTCAGCGTCTCGCGGATGGTCTCGACGACGGTCACGTGTGCTCCCCCCTGGAGGGCGGCTCCCCGCGCCCCCGGTCGGCTCGGCTAAACGGTGGCCCGCGCGGCCGCGGTCGGCGCCGGCATGGCACCGGTATACACGTCGAGAAGGCGGTCGACGGTGGCGTCCCAGCCGAAGTCGTGGGCGTGCCGGACGGCGCCGCGGGCGAGGCGGGCGTGCAGGCCGGGCTCGGCGTGCAGGCGCCGCAGGACGGCGGCGTAGCCGGCGGGGTCGTGGCCGGAGACCAGCACGCCGGACTCGCCGTCGGCGACCGCCGTGCACAGGCCGCCGACGCGGGACGCCACCACGGGGGTCCCGCAGGCCTGGGACTCGACGGCGACGAGTCCGAACGACTCGCTGCGGGACGGGACGACGGTGACGTCCGCGGCGCGGTACCAGTCGGCCAGCTCGCGCTGCGGGGCCGGCGGCTCGAAGCGCATGACGTCGGAGATGCCGAGTTCGGCGGCGAGCAGTTGCAGGCCCGCGGGGCGGCACAGCCCGGAGCCGCTCGGGCCGCCGACGACGGCGACGACGAGACGCGAGCGCAGCGCGGGGTCGTCGGCCAGCATGCGGGCGACGGCGCGCAGCATCACGTCGGGCGCCTTCAGCGGCTGGATGCGGCCGACGAACAGCAGCACGTAGGCGTCGCGGGGCAGGCCGAGGCGGCGGCGGGCGGGGCCGGTCCGGTGGGGCAGGAGGCCGGTGCCGCGGGCGATGAGGGGCGACTCGGGGCGGAACAGCGACAGGTCGACGCCGGGGCTGACGGTCGCGACGCGGGAGGGGTCGGCGCCGTAGAGGTCGACGAGCTCCCCGGCCTCCTTGGCGGTGTTGGCGACGAGCTGGTCGGCCGAGGCCACGACCTGCTCCTCGCCGAGGACGCGCTCGGCCGGCTCGGGCTGGTCGTCGTCGGCGAGGGCCGCGTTCTTGACCTTGGCCATCGTGTGCATGGAGTGGACGAGCGGGACGCCCCACCGCTCCTTGGCCGCCCAGCCCGCCTGGCCGGAGAGCCAGTAGTGCGTGTGGAGGAGGTCGTAGTGGCCGGGCTCGTGGGCGGCCTCGGCGCGCAGCACTCCGGAGGTGAACCCGCACAGGTGCCGGGGAAGCTCGGCCTTGTCGAGCTCCTCGAACGGCCCGGCGACCACGTTGCGGACGACGACGCCCGGCGCGAGCTCCACGACGGGCGGAAGGGCCCGCGAGGTCGCGCGGGTGAAGATGTCCACCTCGACGCCCCTGGCGGCGAGCCGCTTGGCGACCTCGACCACGTAGACGTTCAGCCCGCCCGCGTCGCCGGTGCCCGGTTGGTCCAGAGGGGACGTATGCACACTGACTGTCGCAACCCGGCTGATACGACGCGACACCCGACACCACCTCCGACAGTGCAACCTACCGACCGGGTTTCGTGTTCCCTCGGTTCGGGGGGCAAGCGCGACCGTCCGCCACAGTGACGCACCTCACCCAGGGGCGACGCGCGGATAGGCTGCCGTCCGGGCTTACTCTGCCGATCCACGCTCACCCACCCGGAAGACTGGACGCATGCGCAAGACGGCGATAGTGACCGGAGCAAGCAGCGGCATCGGGGCCGCCACGGCGAGGCGCCTGGCGGCCGAGGGGTTCAACGTCGTGCTCGCCGCACGGCGCCGCGACCGCCTCGACGCCCTCGCCGAGGAGATCGCGCAGAGCGTGCCGGGCGCGGGGAAGGTGGCGCCGTTCACCCTGGACGTCACCTCGCAGGAGTCGGTGGACGCGCTCGCGGCGGCCGTCGGCGCCTGCCACGTCCTGGTCAACAACGCCGGCGGGGCCCTCGGCCTGGACAGCGTCGCGACCGCCGACCTCGACGACTGGCGGTCGATGTACGAGAGCAACGTCATCGGCCTCGTCCGCGTCACCAAGGCGATCCTGCCGAAGCTGGTCGAGAGCGGCGCGGGCCACGTCGTGAACATCACCTCGCTGGCCGGGCACGTCGCCTACGAGGGCGGCGGCGGGTACAACGCGGCCAAGCACGCCGCCTACGCGGTCAACGAGGTGCTGCGCCTGGAACTGGTCGCCGAGCCCGTCCGGGTCACCGAGATCGCGCCGGGCCTGGTGAAGACCGAGGAGTTCTCGCTGGTCCGCTTCCGCGGGGACGAGGAGAAGGCCGCCAAGCCGTACGAGGGCGTCCCCGAGCCGCTGGTCGCCGACGACGTCGCGGACTGCGTCGCCTGGGCCGTGACCCGCCCGCCGCACGTCAACATCGACCGCATCGACGTCCAGCCCCGCGTCCAGGCCGCCCCGCACAAGCTTCACCGCGAGTAGGGGTTCTCACCGCGAGGGCGCGACGGCGCTCCAGGGGAGCGTGACCTCGCCGAGGCGCCACCGGTTCCGGCCGCCGTACGGGGGCCGCGCCAAGACGGGATGGGTCCGCGCCAGCAGCGACACCGCCTCGACCCAGCGCGCGCGGGGGCCGAACGCCGAGTGGGGCGCCGCGGTCGCCCAGCAGCGGTCGAACGCGGTCAGGAACTCGTGGACGGGCTCGCCGGGGACGTTGCGGTGGATCAGCGTCTTGGGCAGCCGTTCGGCCAGGGCGGACGGCCGTTCGAGCGAGCGCACGTGGGCCGCGAAGGTGATGGTCCGAGGGCCGTCGGCGGTGAGCGTCACCCAGACGGCGCGGCGCCCGATCTCGTCGCACGTCCCCTCGACGAGGACGCCGGAGGGGGCGAGGCGCGCCCGCAGGTCGTCCCATGCCCGCCACGCCGCGGCCTCGTCGTACTGCCGCAGGACGTTGAACGCCCGCACCAGCACCGGCGGGCGCGGCACCGGCAGTTCGAAGCCGCCGCGCCGGAAGGACAGGCCTTCGTGGGGGCCGGTCGCGGCCGCGAAGGCGACCCCGGCGGCGACCCGGGCCGGCTCGATCTCGATGCCGACGACCTCCAGGCGCGGCGACACCGGGCGGAGCCGCGAGTACAGCTCGAAGGTGGTGACCGGGGACGCGCCGTAGCCGAGGTCGACGGCCAGCGGCCGCACGCCCGAGCGCAGCGCGGAGGTCTGGGTGGCGGCGATCCAGCGGTCGATCCGGCGCAGCCGGTTGGGGGCGGTGGTGCCGCGGGTCACCTCCCCCCGCGGCCTCGGGACAGGGGGCACGGGGTAATTGTCGGCGGTCCGGCCCTATGCCTCGTACATCAGTTCACTTCGTGAGATCGCACCCACTGAACCGGATTCGGTAAGTCATCGGTTACGGTGCTGCCGACGCCCCGTCCCCCGGAGGAGTGCCGATGCTCGACCTGGCGACCCTGCACGAGGCCATCGCCGCCGCGATCCCCGACCGCGAGTGCCTGGTGTGGCGCGAGCGCCGGGCCACCTGGCGCGAGGTCGCCGACCGGACGCGGCGGCTGGCGAACGTCCTGCACGCCCACGGGCTCGGCGTGCGCGCCCGGGACGGCGGCGGCGCGGCGCACGAGCCGTGGGAGTCGCCCCACGACCATCTCGCCCTCTACCTGCACAACGGACCCGAGTACCTGGAGGGCCTCGTCGGCGCGCACAAGGCACGGGTCGCGCCGTTCAACGTCAACTACCGGTACGTGGACGACGAGCTGGCCCAGCTGTTCGCCGACGCCCGGCCGGCCGCCGTCCTCTACCACGCGCGGTTCGCGGACGTGATCGGCCGGGTCGTCCGCAGGCTCGGCACCGGCCCGCTCCTGCTCCAGGTGGCGGACGGCTCGGGGGCCGCCCTCCTTCCCGGCGCGCTCGACTACGAGGACGCGCTCGCCGAGGCGTCCCGCGAACCCCTCCCCGTCCGGCCGAGCCCGGACGATCTCCACATCCTCTACACCGGCGGCACGACGGGGCTGCCGAAGGGCGTGCTGTGGCGGATCGGCGACCTGATGACCGGGCCGCTCGGCCTGCGGCGCCGCGACGGCACGCCCCTCACCGACCTCGGCGAGGCGGTCGAGCGGGCCGTCCGCAGCGACGTCCGCGTGCTGGTCGGGCCGCCGCTCATGCACGGCGGGGGCACGTGGTCGGCGCTCGGCGGCTGGTGCGGCGGCGGCTGCGTGGTGTTCCCCGACCGGGTGGACGGCCTGGACGCCGCCGACCTGATGGCCACCGCCGAGCGCGAGCGCGCCACCCGGATGCCGCTGGTCGGGGACGCGTTCGCCCGTCCGATCGTGGCGGCCCTGGAGGCGCGCCCGCACGACCTCGGCTCCCTGCGGACGCTGATCAACTCCGCGGCGGGCGTCAGCCCGGGGGTGAAGGCGCGGCTCCTCGAACTCCTCCCTCACGCCCGGCTCGTGGACGTCCTCGGCTCCTCCGAGAGCGGCTTCCAGGTCACCCGGCACGGCCCGGCGGCGCGGACGTTCCGCGCGGCGCCGGGCACGGCCGTGCTCAGCGCGGACCGGTCCCGGCGGCTCGCCCCCGGCGAGGACGAGCTCGGCTGGCTGGCCAAGGGCGGCGACGCGATCCCGCTCGGCTACCTCGGCGACCCGGTGAAGACCGCGTCGACCTTCCTCACCGTGGACGGCGAGCGCCTCGTCGTCGCGGGCGACCGGGCCCGGCTCCTCGCCGACGGCGCCGTCGAGGTGCACGGGCGCGAGGCCACCACGATCAACACCGGCGGCGAGAAGGTGTTCGCGGAGGAGGTCGAGACCGTCCTGCGCGGGCTGCCCGGCGTCACCGACGCGCTGGTGGTCGGCCGCCCGAGCGAGCGCTGGGGGACGGAGATCGTCGCGGTGGTCGGCCCGTCCGGCGCCCCGTCCGACCGGGAGCTGCGCGCGGGCTGCGCCGTCCATCTCGCCCGCTACAAGATCCCGAAGGCGTTCGTGCGGACCGACCGCGGGCTGCGGCTGCCGAACGGGAAGGCCGACTACGCCGCCGCGCGCGAGCTCCTCGGCTGAACGGGATTCCGTCCGGCCCTGTACCGGCCGCCCCCGGCACGGGATCATGGCGGGATGCCGGACCTGACGCTCCTGCTCGCCGACCTCGCCGCCGAGGGCGACTCCGTCGACGCCCTGGTCGCGCCGCTGGCCGCCGGCCGCTGGGCCGACCCGACCCCGGCCGAGGGCTGGACGATCGCGCACCAGATCGCGCACCTGGCCTGGACGGACGCGCAGGCCGTCGTCGCGGCCACCGACGCCGCCGCGTTCGCGGGGATCGTCGAGGAGGCCATGGCCGACCCCGGCGGCTACGTCGAGGCCGGCGCGCGGGAGGGCGCCCGGGAGGAGCCCGCCCGCCTGCTCGCCCGCTGGCGGGAGAGCCGCACCCGGATGGTGGAGGCGCTGGCCGCCGTCCCGCCGGGAACGCGCCTGCCCTGGTTCGGCCCCCCGATGAGCGCCGCGTCCATGGCGACCGCGCGGCTCATGGAGACCTGGGCGCACGGCGAGGACGTCGCCGACGCGCTCGGCGAGCGCCGCGCGCCCACGTCCCGCCTCCGGCACGTCGCGCACATCGGCGTCCGCACCCGCGACTTCGCGTTCCGCACCCGGGGCCTGGAGCCCCCGGCCGAGGAGTTCCGCGTCGTCCTGCGAGGACCGGACGGCGACGAGTGGACCTGGGGCCCGCCGGACGCCCGCCAGTCGGTCACCGGCCCCGCCCTCGACTTCTGCCACGCGGTGACCCAGCGCCGCCACCGCGCCGACCTGGACCTCACCGCGACCGGCCCCGACGCCGACCGCTGGCTGGACGTGGCGCAGGCCTTCGCGGGCCCGCCCGGCGCCGGCCGCGCCCCGGCGCGCGGCTGAGCGGGTCCCGCGCCTGAGAGATTCGCCACTGACCTCCGCGTTCGCGTTCGCGGCGCGCGGCGGTGGAGAAGTTGATCGTATGACAGTTCTCATCGCATACGACGGTTCTGACGACGCGCGGGCGGCCGTGGAGTACGTCGCGCGGCACCTGCGCCCCGGCCCGACCGTGATCATGACCGTGTGGGAGCCGCTGCTGACCCAGATCTCCTGGGCGCCGCTGGCCGCCGCGGTGCCCGTGGCGGGCAGGATCGACGAGGGCGAGCAGTACGAGGAGGAGAAGCAGGCGGAGCGGCTCGCCCAGCAGGGCGCCGACATCGCCGCCAAGGCGGGGCTGACCGACGTGGCGGTGCGCGCCGAGCGCGGCGGCGGGCCGGTGTGGGCCGCGATCGTGGACGTGGCGGAGGAGCTGAACGCCTCCCTCGTCGTCACCGGCTCCCGCGGTCTGGCGGGGGCCCGGTCGGTGATCCTGGGCAGCGTGTCCACCCGCGTGCTGCACCATGCCCACCGCCCGGTCCTGGTGGTGCCGCCGCCGAAGGGCGACGACGAGGGCTGAGCGTTCCCCCGGGGAGCGCTAGAGCGCTCCCACGACACGCTCGAAGGCGTCGTAGGCGGCCTCGGTGAACAGGACGAAGCGGGCGTCCATCACCTGGGTCGGGGTGCCCCGGACGGTGCCGACCGCGATGCGGGCGGCGTCGTCCATGGGCCAGCCGTAGATGCCGGCCGACACGGCGGGGAAGGCGATCGAGTCGACGCCCAGCTCGTCGGCGACGCGGAGGGACTCGCGGTAGCAGGAGGCGAGCTGGTGGGAGCGGTCCTCGGAGGAGGAGTACACGGGGCCGACGGTGTGGATCACCCACGCGGCGGGCAGCAGGCCCGCCGTCGTGGCCACCGCCTGGCCGGTCGGCAGGCCGCCGCCGTAGTGCGACGAGCGGAGCCGGCGGCACTCCTCCAGGATCTCCGGACCGCCCCTGCGGTGGATCGCGCCGTCCACCCCGCTCCCGCCCAGCAGCGACGAGTTCGCCGCGTTCACGACCGCGCCGACCCTCTGCTCGGTGATGTCGCCGTGGACAAGAGTGATCTTCATGTGCCGCCGATCCTTCGCAGTGCCGAATCCCGTCAGAGAACAAGAATTCTCGCCCGCGGCGCACGCGAAACGCGTTCGGGCGCTTCCCGGCGGTACGCTCATGGCGGACGAGCCGCCGGGGGGCGGTGTGGCCCGTCCGACTTCGTCCGGCCGGACGCAGGGGGGTGTCCATGCGGAACGCCGGGCGTGACCAGTGCTGGCAGACCCCACAGCAGACGATGCACGATGGCGTGAAAGTCGCGGAGGTACCCCCTTGAAGATTCTCCTCGCCGGAGCGACCGGAGTAGTCGGCCGCCGGCTGATCCCGCTGCTCGTCCAGGCGGGCCACGAGGTCGCAGGGACGACACGCCGAACCGAACGCACCGGCATGGTCCGCGACCTCGGGGCCGCGCCGGTCGTGCTGGACGTGCTCGACGCCGCCGCGGTGCGCGAGGTCATGGAGGCCGAGCGCCCCGACGCCGTGGTCCACCAGCTCACCGACCTCAGCGCCGAGGACTTCCAGGCCAACTCGCACCTGCGGATCGTGGGCACCCGCAACCTGGTCGACGCGGCGAAGGCCGCCGGCGTGCGGACCATGGTCGCGCAGAGCATCGCCTGGCTGTACGTGCCGGGCGACGCGCCCGCCGTCGAGACCGACCCGCTCGACTCGCACCTGCCGCCCTACGCGGGCATCGCGGCGCTGGAGCAGGCCGTCTCGGAGATGCCGCACGGCGTCGTCCTGCGGTACGGGGCGCTCTACGGCCCCGGCACCTGGTACGCCCCCGACGGCGCGATCGCCGAGCGGGTGCGGGCGGGCGGCCTGCGCGAGGCGCCGTCCTGGACGTCGTTCGTGCACGTCGACGACGCGGCGTCGGCGGCGCTCGCCGCCCTGGAGTGGCCGGCCGGGCCCGTCAACATCGTCGACGACGAGCCGGCGACCACGGCGGACTGGCTGCCGGTCTACAGCGCGGCGCTCGGCGCGCCCAGCCCGGGCAGCGCCGGCAAGCACGCGGCGGCGACGGGCCGTCCGGCGTCCAACGCCAGGGCGCTGAGCCTCGGCTGGAAGCCGCGGGTCGCGTCCTGGCGCACCGGTTTCGCGCGGATGGACGTGCCCGTCCGGACCGACTGACCTCCCGGTCAGCCGAACTGGAACGAGCGCTTGGCCAGTCCGAGCCAGTAGCCGTCGATGACCGACCGCCGTCCCGAGGCGGCGTCGGCGTCGGCGCCGAGCGCCACGAACAGGGGCGCGAAGTGCTCCGTCCGGGGGTGCGCGATGCGCGCCGCCGGGGCCTTGGCGCGGAAGTCGAGCAGGGAGTCGACGTCGCCGCCCCGCACGGCCCGGTCCGTCCACTCGTCGAACTCCGCCGACCAGGCGGGCGGCGCCGCGTCCGGGTCCGGGCGCATCTCCCGCAGGTTGTGCGTGGTGAAACCGCTCCCGACGATGAGGACGCCCTGGTCGCGCAGCGGCGCGAGGCTCCGCCCGATCTCGAAGAGCCGCTCGGGCTCCAGGGTGGGCATCGACATCTGCAGCACGGGGACGTCGGCGTCCGGGTACATCTCCACGAGCGGGACGTACGCGCCGTGGTCCAGCCCCCGCTGCTCGTCCTGGTGGACGCCGGGGATCAGCTTGCGCACGTCGTCGGCGAGGGCCGGCGCGCCGGGCGCGTCGTACCGGACGTCGTAGTAGCGCTGGGGGAAGCCCCAGAAGTCGTACACGAGCGGCACCGGCCGGGTCGCGCCGATGCTCAGCGGCGCCTCCTCCCAGTGCGCCGACACCATGAGGATCGCCTCCGGCCTCGGCAGTTCCGCCGACCAGCGGGCCAGCTCGGCGGTCCACCGGTCGTCGTCGGCCAGCGGAGGCGCGCCGTGGCTGAGATAGAGCACCGGCATCCTGGTCATGTCCACCCTCCCCTTACTTGAGAGTTCAACCATACTCGACATCATTGAACTTTCAAGTCTTGAGGGTTCAAATGCCGGGTAGAGTGGAGGCATGGCCGAGACGATGACCGGCGACGGGACGACGACCGACGAGACGATGACCGGCGAGACCACCGGCGAGGCGACCGGCGGGACGACGGCCGAGCCGCGCTGGCTCGACGACGACGAGCAGGAGACCTGGCGCGCCTTCCTGTGGACGTCCCGGCTGCTCGGCGAGGCGCTCGACCGCCAGCTCCAGCGCGACTCGGGCCTGCCGCACGCCTACTACATGATCCTGGCGATGCTGTCGGAGGCGCCCGGCCGCGCGCTGACGATGACCGAGCTCGCCGAGATCGTCCACTCGTCCCCGAGCCGCCTGTCGCACGCGGTGAACCGGCTGGAGGAGGCCGGCTGGGTGAGCCGGTGCAAGCCCGCCGCCGACCGGCGCACCACGATCGCCCACCTCACCGACGAGGGCTTCGCCGTCCTCGCGAAGGCGGCGCCGGGCCACGTCGCCGAGGTCAGGCGCCACCTGTTCGACCCGCTCACCCGCGAGCAGATGCTGGCCTACCGCGAGATCCTGCACGCCCTCCTGGGATCCCTCGACCCGAACCGCGAGGCGCCGTGCGCCCGCGAGGGCTAGACGAACTCCACGCCGTGCGACTTCGCCTTGGGGTGCGCGGCGGCGAGCAGGCGCATGCCCTCCTCCTCCAGCGCGGCGCGCTCCGGCGCCGGGACGGGGGCGAACGGCTCGATCCGCAGGACCGCCTCGCCGCGCCCCTTCTCGATCTTCCACATGCCGTGGACGAAGCCGTCCACGAGGAACGTCGCCCGGATGATGCCGTTGACGGTGAAGACGCGCCTGCGGTGCTCCTCGGAGATGATCCGCGCCCGGTCGGCGTGGGACAGCAGCAGGTTGTCGAAGTCGGGGACGAACCGGACCGGCGCCTCCGCGCCGGGACCGGGGCGCGGCGCGTCCGGCAGGTCGTACAGCGTCCTGCCGTCCTCGTCGCGGAAGGTCACCAGCTCCGGCCCGAGCCGCTCGACGACCTCGCCGAGGCGCGTGAGCCCGGCCCACTGCTGGACGTCCTGGACGCTCGCGGGCCCGAACGCCCCCAGGTAGCGCCGCACGAGGTCGTCCAGGGACGGGTCGGGCGCCGCGGGCCCGAGCCAGTTCTCCAGCGTCGTGTGCCGGGCGGTCCCGGACGAGCCCCAGATCCCCCGCGGCGGGACCTGCACGAGCGGCAGCCGGCAGCGGACGGCCCACGCCAACAGCGCCGGGTCCTCGTCCGGCCACCGTTCGGCCAGTAGCGCGCGCAAATCCTTGTCGGAGCGCGGCTCCTCCTCCAGCAGGGCCCGCGCCCACGCCGTGACGGCCTCCAGGTCGAGGTGCCCCAGTTCGGCCGCCCGCGCCTTCAGATAGTTGTCGAGGATGACCTGGGTGATCGGCCGCAGAGCGCGGGCGTCGCGGGCGCTGACCAGGTGCAGCGTCCCGCGCATCAGGACCATCCGCAGCGCCCGGCGGTCGGCGATCAGCTCCCCGGCCTCGTCGAGCGCGTAGTCCGCGAGCCGCGTCCACAGCCCGATGTGGGGCGGGTTCGGGGCCTGCGCCTGCAGGCCGACCAGATGCTCGATCGCCTCCAGCGCGGGCATGGCGTGCCGCTCCAGCAGGAGCTGGCGGGCCAGCAGTGCGCGGTTGAGCGCGCGTCGTCCCAGCTCAGTCGTCATAACGGGTGACCAGCTCCTGCCAGCTCGGCGCGGGACCGGGCGGTTCCGGCCGGTCCGCGAGGTTCAGGGCGTCCAGGAACAGCGCCAGGTAGCGGTGCCGCAGCCGGTTCATCCGCTCGTCGTCCCCGATCCGGATGCCGTGCAGGTGTTCGAGGATCACCGAGACGTCGCCGACCTCGATCCCGGGGCGCAGCGCGCCCGCTTCCCGGGTGCGCTCCAGCAGCCGCCG
Organism: Actinomadura sp. NPDC048032; assembly: GCF_040653175.1. NCBI lineage: Bacteria > Bacillati > Actinomycetota > Actinomycetes > Streptosporangiales > Thermomonosporaceae > Actinomadura > Actinomadura sp. NPDC048032. The sequence continues at coordinate 8,112 of NZ_JBEZJP010000014.1, read as the reverse complement.
CGTCGCGACGTGGATCTCCCGGCCCTTGCGGCTCATGTCCTCGGTGACCTCGAAGCCGCCCGCCAGCCGCATGGTGAGCGAGCCCGCTCCGATGTCCAGGCAGCGGCGCATGAACGCGGCGAACGCCTCCCACGCGTCGCCGTCGTCGTCCAGGGCCGCCTCCACCTCGGCGAGGTAGCGGTCCATGCCCTCGTCGGCCAGCTTCTGGAGCAGGTCCTCCTTGCTCTTGTAGCGCCGGTACAGCGCGCTGATCCCCACCCCGGCGTGCTCGGCCACCGCCGAGATCGGCGCGCCGGGGTCGGCGGTGAACACCGCCCGCGCCGCCTCCTTGATCAGCTCGTCGTTGCGGGCGGCCTGCGCCTTCCGCCCGCTCATGGGCTCCCGTGCCGTCTCCATGCCCGCCATCCTAGCGGAACGAAGAATTCCGTTCTACGTCTGGGAACCGGCGGCCTTGACCGGGCCGCCGTCCGCCTCCATTATGAACACACGTTCATGAACAAGTGTTCACATGAAGGAGACAGGATGACGGAGATCGTCAACACCCACCAGGCGGAGGCGTGGAACGGGTACGAGGGCGAGCACTGGGCCGAGAACCACGACCGGTACGACGCCATGAACTGCGGGTTCAACGACGCCCTGCTGGAGGCGGCGCGGATCGGGCCGCGCGACCGGGTCCTCGACATCGGCTGCGGGAACGGGCAGATCACCCGGCTCGCGGCGAGGCGGGCGTCCCTCGGCAGCGCGACGGGCGTCGACCTGTCCCGGCCGATGCTCGCCCGCGCCCGCTCCCTCGCCGGGAGGGAGGGCGTCGCGAACGTGGCCTTCGAGCGGGGCGACGCGCAGGTGCACCCGTTCCCCGCGGCCGGCTTCGACGTCGCCCTCAGCCGGTTCGGGATCATGTTCTTCACCGACCCGGTCGCCGCGTTCGGCAACGTCCGGCGGGCCCTGCGCGAGGGCGGCCGGCTGGCGTTCCTGTGCATGACGCCCCCCGCCGAGAGCGACATGGCGGCCCTCGCGGCCGCGCTCCCGCCCCTGGACCGTCCGCCCGTCGGGCACGGCGGCCCGCTGTCGCTCTCCGACCCCGACCGCATCGAGGCGGTTCTCGGCGGCGCCGGTTTCCACGACGTGTCCAGCCGCAGGGTCGAGGCCGAACAGGTCTGGGGACGGGACGCCCGCGACGCCGGGGAGTTCTTCGCCGGGTGGGGGCCGATCCGCCACAACTACGGCGCGGGCGAGGAGGTGCGCGTCGCCCTCGTCGAGGCGATGCGCTCCTTCGAGCGCGACGGCGCCGTCCGCCTGCGCGCCACCGCGTGGCTGGTCACGGCACGGCGATGAGGCGCGCCACCGGGCGGCGGCCCCCGCCCGGACTCGCCGCGCACGGGTCCGGGGCCGCTCATTACGATGCGGGGTGATGTCACCTCGAAGAGCGGCGGCGCTGGGCGCCGGCGACCGCACCCTGCGCGACCACCTGATCGCCACGGCCGAGCGGATGATCGCCGAGCGCGGGACGGCGGGCCTGACCGTCCGGGCGATCGCGCGGGAGGCCGGCGTCGCCGACGGCGTCCTCTACAACCACTTCGCCGACAAGGAGGAGCTGCTCGCGCACGCGCTGCGGGCGCACGCCGAGTCGGTCGCGCGGCCGCTCGGCCCCCTGCCCGAGCCCGGCGCCGGCACGGTCGAGGAGAACCTGCGCGCGTACGTGGCGTACGGTCTCGCCCTGCACGACGGGATGCTGCCCGCGCTGGCCGGGCTGGTCGGGCACCCGGCCGTCCTCGCCCGGTTCGCGGCGCTGAGCGGCGGGGGCGACACCTGGCGGGACCGGCTCGCCGCCTACCTGCGCGGCGAGCGCGACCTCGGCCGCCTCGCCCCGCAGGCCCGGGTCGAGGCGGCGGCCTCGCTGATCGTCGGCGCGTGCCACGAGCCGGTGCTGTCGGTGCTGTTCCAGGGCCAGGGCCTCGCGCACCGCGTGTCGCCGGACGTCGTGGACGACCTCGTCGCGACCGTCCTCAACGGCCTCGCCCCCCGCTAGGGCGCCCCGCTCCTCACGACGCCATCGCCTCCCTGACCTCCGCCAGCGTGCGGTCCGCGATCGCGTTGGCGCGCTCGTCTCCCTCCGCAAGGACCTGGCGCAGGTACGCGCGGTCGGCGGCCAGCTCGGCGCGGCGGGCGCGGATCGGGCGCAGGAACTCGTTCACCGAGTCGGTCACGACCTTCTTCAGCGCCGCCGAGCCGCCGTCGCCGATCTCGGCGGCGACGGCGTGCGGGTCGCGGTCCTGGCAGAGCGCGGCGAGCAGCACCAGCCCGGAGACCTCCGGGCGGGTCTCAGGCGCGTAGGCGATGGTCCGGTCGGCGTCGGTCACGGCCCGCCTGATCAGCCGTGCCGTCTCGTCCTCGGTGGCGGAGAGCGCGACGGCGTTGCCGCGGCTCTTGCTCATCTTGCGGCCGTCGGTTCCGAGCAGGAGCGGCGCGGACGACAGCAGGGCGTCCGGCACCGGGAAGACGGGCCCGTAGCGCTCGTTGAAGCGGCGCGCGACGGTCCGGGTGATCTCCTGGTGCGGGAGCTGGTCCCGGCCGACGGGCACCAGGTTGGCCTTGCAGAACAGGATGTCGGCGGCCTGGTGGACGGGGTAGGTGAACATCAGCCCGCTGACGGCCGCCTGCCGGGACGTCGCGATCTCGTCCTTCACCGTGGGGTTGCGGCTCAGCTCCGCGATCGACACCAGCGACAGGAACGGCAGCATGAGCTGGTTCAGCGCGGGGACGGAGCTGTGCCGGAAGATCGTCGCCTGGGCCGGGTCGATCCCGGCCGCGAGGTAGTCGGCGACCAGGCCCTCGACGTACTCCGACAGGTGGTCGGCGACGTCCCGGTCGGTGAGCACCTGGTAGTCGGCCACGAGCACGAACAGCTCCACGCCCGCGCGCTGGAGCCGCACCCGGTTGGCCAGGGTGCCGAAGTAGTGCCCGAGGTGCAGCGGGCCGGTGGGGCGGTCGCCGGTCAGGATCCGGAAGGCTCCGGGGTCGACCGCGATGCGTTCTTCCAGCTCGCGGCTGCGGGCTTCAGGGGTGGTGTCCATGGGGTCCTCCTCGTCGGGTCCGGCCGTCCGCCGGTCCGGTCCCGGTTCGCCGAGGAGGAGAAAGGGCCGCCCAGCGGACGGCCCGATCGCATGCGTCGTTGTGGCCGTCCTAGGACGGCCACCAGCCGAGACATGCGGTGCGCTTCACCCCTCGATGCTACTCCACCGGATGCGCGGGCTGCCAGATAATCTAGAACGGAACCATCTTGGGTAGGCTGGGCGCATGACCTCGATGGCCCCCGCCCGCACGCAGACGGACCTGTCCTTCCTGCTCGACCACACCAGCCACGTGCTGCGCGGCCGCATGACCGCGGCGCTCGCGGAGATCGGGCTGACGCCGCGCATGCACTGCGTCCTGGTGCACGCGCTGGAGGAGGAGCGCACCCAGATCCAGCTCGCCGAGATCGGCGACATGGACAAGACCACCATGGTCGTGACCGTGGACGCGCTGGAGAAGGCCGGGCTCGCCGAGCGGCGCCCCTCGTCCCGGGACCGGCGGGCCCGGATCATCGCCGTCACCGAGGAGGGCGCGCGGGTCGCCGCCCGCAGCCAGGAGATCGTGGACGGCGTCCACGCGGCGGCCCTCGGCTCGCTGCCGGACGACCAGCGCGAGGCTCTCGTCCGCGCACTGAACACCCTGGTCACCGGGCATCTGGCCACCCCGCCGGAGGCGTCGGCGCCGGCCCGGCGGGCCCGCGAGCGCCAGAAATAAGCCCGTCCCAGATCGTCTGTAACAAAACCATCTGCTACGGTCTCTCCTGTACCTCCCGACAGGAGATGACCAATGCCCTCCCTCTCGCTCTCCCCGCTCCGCTCCCGATGGGCGGCGCTCGGCGTGCTGTCGGCCACGATGCTGATGACCATCCTCGACGGCAGCATCGTCACGGTCGCCGCCCCCGCCATCCAGGACGACCTCGGCTTCTCGCCCGCCGGGCTCAGCTGGATCATGAACGCCTACCTGATCCCCCTCGGCGGCCTGCTGCTCCTCGCCGGACGGCTCGGCGACCTCGTCGGCCGCCGCACGCTGTTCCTCGCCGGGAACGCCGTCTTCACCGCGGCGTCGGTGCTGGCGGGCGCCGCCACCTCGTCCGGCCTGCTGATCGCCGCTCGGTTCCTGCAGGGCGTCGGCAGCGCCCTCGCCTCCGCCGTCGTGCTCGGCATCCTCGTGACGCTGTTCGCCGACCCCCGCGAACGGACGAAGGCGATCGGGGTGTTCAGCTTCACCGGCGCGGCCGGCGCCTCCATCGGGCAGGTGCTCGGCGGCGTGCTCACCGACGCGCTGAGCTGGCACTGGATCTTCCTGATCAACCTGCCGATCGGCCTCGCCGTGATGCTGCTCGCCCTCCCCGCGCTCCCCCGCGACCGGGGCGCCGGCCTGGCCGCCGGCGCCGACGTCGCGGGCGCGGCGCTCGTCACGTCCGGGCTGATGCTCGGCATCTACACGGTCGTCAAGGTCGAGCGGTTCGGCTGGCTCTCGGCGCACACGCTCGGCCTCGGCGCCGTGTCGCTGCTGCTGCTCGCCGGGTTCGCCGTCCGCCAGTCCCGCGCCGCGACCCCGCTGATGCCGCTGCGGATCCTGCGCTCCCGCAACGTGTCCGGCGCCTACGTCGTCCAGCTGCTGACCCTGTCGGCGATGTTCTCGTTCCAGGTGATCGTCGCCCTCTACATGCAGCAGGTCCTCGGCTACAGCGCGCTCGGCACCGGCCTCGCGATGCTCCCCGCCGCCGTCTCGATCGGCGCGGTGTCGCTGCTGGCCTCCGCCCGGCTCTCCAACCGCTTCGGCGAGCGCTTCGTGCTGGTCGCCGGGCTCGTCCTGCTCATCGGCGCGATGGCCTGGCTCACGACCGTCCCGGTGGACGCCGACTACGTCACCGACCTGCTCCCGGTCTTCGTGCTGATCGCCGGCGGCGGGCTCGTGCTGCCGTCCCTGACCGGGCTCGGCATGTCCAGCGCCCGTCCCGAGGACGCGGGCCTGGCGTCCGGCCTGTTCAACACCGTCCAGCAGGTCGGGATGGCGCTCGGCGTCGCGGTCATGACCACGCTCGCGGCGTCCCGCGTCGCGTCCCTGCGGGCGGACGGGCGGGACACCGCCGCCGCCCTCACCGGCGGCTACCACCTGGCGTTCACCGTCTCGGCCGGCCTGCTGGTCGCCGCGCTCGCGGTGTCGCTGCTCGTCCTCCGCCGCCCGGCGCCGGCGGCCGCCGCCGCGCCCGTCGAGTCGGTCCCCACCACCGTCTGACCCCACCACCACCTGAAGGAGATCACGATGACCGAGTACGGCCCCGGCCAGGGACCCGGCCCCAAGCCCGTCGGCGAGGACGAGCTGTCCCGCCTCCTCGGCGAGCAGCAGTTCGGCGTCCTCGCCACGAACAGGAAGAGCGGCCACCCCCACGTGTCCACGGTCGTCTACACGTGGGACCCGGACGAGCGCGTCGTGCGGATCTCCACGACGGCCGATCGGGCGAAGGTGAAGCAGCTCCGGCGCGACCCGCGCGCCGCCCTGCACGCCTCCGGCCCCGGCCACCTGTCGTTCGCGGTCGCCGAGGGCGCCGCGGAGCTGTCCGCCGTCAGCGAGGAGCCCGGGGACGCGACCGGGCGCGAGCTGCTCGCGATGACGCCGGGCTTCGACGACCCGGCGGACGAGCGGGCGTTCCTGGAGCAGATGGTGAAGGACCGGCGGCTGGTCATCCGCCTGCGCGTCGCCCGCCTCTACGGCACGGTCCTGGCCGACTAGCGGCAGGCGAGCGAAGTGGGCCGGGACTGCGAAAAGACTAGTGCGGCAGGACCAGGAGCAGCAGCGGGAGGACGGCGATGACCGGGACGGCGACCGACGCGGCGAGGCGGGTCCGGCGGGGCAGCGGCTCCGGCTCCAGCAGCCGGTTCACCCGCGCCATCACCGGGATGTCGCTGTGGGAGGCGACGCCGAGCGTGCCGGACGGCGCGGCGGCCGGGCGGGCGGCCGCGAAGCGCAGCAGCGCGGTCGCCAGCTCGCGCGGCGGCCGGCCGTGCCGGGCGCGGTCGTCGGCGGCCATCTCGATCAGCAGCTCCACCGCGTCCAGGCACCGCCCGACCAGCCGGAACTGCGGGAAGACCTGGCGCAGCGACGCGAACGGCAGCAGCACCAGGTCGTGGCGCTCGCGGGCGTGCGCGCGCTCGTGCGCGAGGACCGCGGCCAGCTCGCCGCGGTCGAGCAGCTCCAGCGTCCCGGCGCTGACGACGACCTTGGACGAGCGGACGCCCGGCACGCAGTACGCCGCGGCGCCGGGGTGGTCGAGGACGAGGGTGCCGGGCACCGAGGAGTCGCGGCGCGACACCAGCGCGAGCAGGGCCCGGTGCCGCCTCCGGGCCCGCACGACCCGCAGCACCGCGAACATCAGCATGACCAGCAGCACGCCGGTCAGGCTGATCGCGGCGAGCAGGGCCGCCACCTGCGCCGGGTTGAGCCGGGCCGCCTGGTCGTCGTACAGGCCGGGCAGCCCGCCGAGGACGCCCTTGCGGTACGGCAGGAGGGCGAGCCCGAGCAGGGCGCCGATCGTGGCGACGCCCCAGCACAGCCCGAGGGCCTGCCAGAGCGCGATCCCGATCCGGGGCGTGCGCCACGTCCACCGGGCCCGGGACAGCAGGTGCGCCCCGCCGACGGTCCCCAGTGAGATCAATGCGAGCAGGGCGGTGCCGGTCATGCCGGAGGTTCCTTACCGGTGAGGCCCGCGAGGGTCTGGCGGATCACGTCGATCTCGTCCCGCGACACGGAGCGGACGAAGTGCGCGAGCGCCGCGTCGCGGTCACCGGTCTCGTTCAGGGCCCCGAGCATCAGCTCGGTGACGTACATCTCGCGGCTCGCCACCGGGTGGTAGCGCCAGGCGCGGCCGTCGCGCTCGCGTTCCAGGAAGCCCTTCTTCGCGAGCCTGTCGAGGACGGTCATGACCGTGGTGTGCGCGAGGTCCCGGTCGTCGGCGAGGGCACGGCTCACGTCGCGCGCGGTGGCCGCCTGGTGCCCGGCTTCCTGCCGCGCCCACAGGACCTCCATGACCGTGCGTTCAAGCTCTCCCAGACCCTTCACGCGTCCCAGATTATCCGACGGCCACCGCGCTGACCACGTCAGGTAGTACTACCGCCCGTAGGGGGCGCGACGAGGCCGGACTCGTAGGCGATGATGACGAGCTGGACGCGGTCGCGGGCGGCGAGCTTGGCGAGCAGCCGCGCGACGTGCGCCTTCGCGGTGGCCACGCTGATCACCAGCTCCGCGGCGATCTCCTGGTTGGACAGGCCGCGCCCGACCAGGGTCAGCACCTCCCGCTCTCGCTCGGTGACGCCCTCCACGTGCCGGGGGCGTCCCGCGGCCGGTCGCGGACGCGCCGCGAACTCCTCGATCAGCCGGCGGGTGACGCTCGGCGCGATCAGGGCGTCCCCGGCCGCGACGACGCGGATCGCCGCGAGGATCTCCTCCAGCGCCATGTCCTTGACGAGGAAGCCGCTGGCGCCCGCCCGGAGCGAGCCGTAGACGTAGTCGTCGTCGTCGAAGGTCGTCAGCATCAGCACGCGGGCGGTGCCGGGCCCCGCGCCGCGGATCCGGCGGGTGGCCTCGATGCCGTCCATGTCGGGCATGCGGATGTCCATCACGACCACGTCCGGGGCCAGGTCCGCCGCGAGGCGGACCGCCTCGGCGCCCGTCCCGGCCTCGCCCGCGATCTCCAGGTCGGGGGTGTCGGCGATCAGGACGCGCAGCCCGGCGCGGATCAGCGGCTGGTCGTCGGCCAGCAGGACGCGGATCGTCATGCGGCCGCCGGCGCCGGGATCCGCGCCGCCACCCGGAACCCCCCGCCGGGCCGCGGGCCCGCGGCGAACTCGCCGCGCAGCAGGGCGACGCGCTCCCGCATCCCGACGAGGCCGTACCCGGTGCCGACCACGCCGCCGGCCCCGTCGTCCTCGATCTCGACGGCCAGCTCGCCGTCGCCGTAGCCGATCGTCACCCGGCAGCGGTCGGTGCCCGCGTGCCGGACGACGTTCGTGACCGCCTCCTGGACACGATCCGGTGGGG
>NZ_JBEZJP010000013.1:0-45858 GCF_040653175.1 Actinomadura sp. NPDC048032 | reverse complement strand
CGGCGACGAGTACTCCATCCTGGAGATCCTGCTGCACCAGCTGTCCCGGCAGGGGAGGCCGCTTCCGCGCGTCCTGCTCGTGCTCGCCGGCGCCCTACTTGGCCTTGCTGCGCGGGTCGCCGTGGCAGCGCTTGAACTTCTTGCCGGAACCGCAGGGGCACGGGTCGTTGCGGTTGACGCCCGCGTACTCGTCCGCGGTCTCCTCGCTGTGGTGCTCGACGCCGCCCTCGCCGTCGACGGTCGGGGCCGAGTACTCCAGCTTCTTCGGACGCTTGGGCTGGTCGAGGCCCTTCGCCTTGATCGAGACGGCCTCCTCGGCCTCCTCGACCTCGGCCTCCTCGGCCTTCTCCATGTCCACCGCGGGGGCGGACTCGGCGACCGCCACCGGCTCGGCGCCCACGACCGGGGTCTCCGGCTGCTCCTCCACCTCGACCTCGAGGTTGAACAGGTAGCCGACCGACTCCTCCTTGATGCCGTCGAGCATCGCGTTGAACATGTCGTAGCCCTCGCGCTGGTACTCCACCAGCGGGTCGCGCTGCGCCATGGCCCGCAGGCCGATGCCCTCCTGGAGGTAGTCCATCTCGTAGAGGTGCTCGCGCCACTTGCGGTCCAGCACCGACAGCACGACGCGGCGCTCCAGCTCGCGCATGACCTCCGCGCCGAGCTCCTCCTCGCGCTTGTCGTAGGCCGCCAGGGCGTCCTCGCGGATCTTCTCGGCGAGGGTCTCGGCGTCCAAGCCGGAGATGTCGCCGCCGATGTCCTCGACCAGCTCGTCCACCGTCAGCGAGATCGGGTAGAGCTGCTTGAACGCCTTCCACAGCTTGTCGAGGTCCCACTCCTCGGCGAAGCCCTCGCCGGTGGCGCCCGCGACGTAGCCGGCGACGACCTCGTCGATCATCCGGCGGACCTGGTCGTGCAGGTCCTCGCCCTCCAGCACCTTGCGGCGCTCGGCGTAGATGACCTTGCGCTGCCGGTTCAGCACCTCGTCGTACTTCAAGACGTTCTTGCGCATCTCGAAGTTCTGCTGCTCGACCTGGCTCTGCGCCGACTTGATCGCGTTGGAGACGATCTTGGACTCGATCGGCACGTCGTCCGGGATGTTCAGCCGGGTCATGATCGACTCGACGCGGGCCGAGTTGAACAGCCGCATCAGGTCGTCCTCCAGCGAGAGGTAGAACCGGGACTCGCCCGGGTCTCCCTGCCGGCCGGAGCGCCCGCGCAGCTGGTTGTCGATGCGCCGCGACTCGTGCCGCTCGGTCGCCAGGACGTACAGGCCGCCGACGTCGACGACCTCCTCGTGCTCGCCCTTGACGTCCTCCTTGGCCTTCTCCAGCGCCTCGGGCCAGGCGGCCTCGTACTCCTCGGGCGTCTCCAGCGGCGACAGCCCGCGCTGGTGCAGCGCCAGGTCGGCGCGGAAGTCGGGGTTGCCGCCGAGCATGATGTCGGTGCCGCGGCCCGCCATGTTCGTCGCGACGGTGACGCCGCCCTTGCGGCCCGCCTCCGCGACGATCGCCGACTCCTGCTCGTGGTGCTTGGCGTTCAGCACCGCGTGCGGGATGCCGCGCCGCTTGAGCATCTTGCTCAGCCGCTCGGACTTCTCCACCGACGTCGTGCCGACCAGGACCGGCTGGCCCTTCTCGTGCCGCTCGGCGATGTCGTCGACCACGGCCTCGAACTTGGCCTGCTCGGTCTTGTAGACGACGTCCGCGACGTCCTGGCGGATCATCGGCTTGTTCGTCGGGATCGGCACCACGCCGATCTTGTAGGTCTTGTTGAACTCCGCCGCCTCGGTGTCGGCGGTGCCGGTCATGCCGGACAGCTTGTTGTAGAGGCGGAAGTAGTTCTGCAGGGTGATCGTGGCGAGCGTCTGGTTCTCGTCCTTGATCGCCACGCCCTCCTTGGCCTCGATGGCCTGGTGCATGCCCTCGTTGTAGCGGCGGCCGTGGAGGATGCGGCCGGTGAACTCGTCCACGATCAGGACCTCGCCGTTCATGACGACGTAGTCCTTGTCGCGCTTGTAGAGCTCCTTGGCCTTCAGGGCGTTGTTGAGGAAGCTCACCAGCGGCGTGTTGACCGAGTCGTAGAGGTTGTCGATGCCGAGCCAGTCCTCGACCTTCTCCACGCCGGCCTCGGTGACGCCGACCGTCCGCTTCTTCTCGTTGACCTCGTAGTCGCCGGGCCCGTACTCGTCGACCTGCCCGGCCGTGCTGACCAGCTCGGCGCGCTTCAGCCGCGGGACGATCTTGGCGAACTCCGAGTACCACTTGGAGTTCTGCTCGGCCGGACCGGAGATGATCAGCGGGGTGCGGGCCTCGTCGATGAGGATCGAGTCGACCTCGTCCACGATCGCGAAGTTGTGGCCGCGCTGGACGCACTCCTCCAGGCTCCACGCCATGTTGTCGCGCAGGTAGTCGAACCCGAACTCGTTGTTCGTCCCGTAGGTGATGTCGGCGTTGTAGGCCGCCCGGCGCTCGTCCGGGGTCATCTGCGGGAGGATGACGCCGACCTCGAGGCCGAGGAACTGGTGGATGCGGCCCATCCACTCGGCGTCGCGCTTGGCCAGGTAGTCGTTCACCGTGACCACGTGGACGCCCTCGCCCGACAGGGCGTTCAGGTAGGCGGGGAGCACACAGGTCAGGGTCTTGCCCTCACCCGTCTTCATCTCGGCGATGTTGCCGAGGTGCAGCGCCGCGCCGCCCATCACCTGGACGTCGTAGTGGCGCTGGCCGAGCACGCGCTTGGCGGCTTCGCGTGCGGTCGCGAACGCCTCGGGCAGCAGCTCGTCCAGGGACTCGCCGTCGGCGAGGCGCTCCCGGTACTTGTCGGTCAGCTCGCGCAACTCGGCGTCGCTCATCTCGAGGAAGTCCTCCTCGATCGAGTTGACCTGATCCGCGAGCTTCTTGAGCTTGCGCAGAGTTTTTCCCTCGCCCGCACGAAGGATCTTGTCGATGACTGGCGGCACTCTCGAAGGCTCCTTGCAGATCGTGGGTCACCGCTCCAGGCGGCGCGCACACCACACGTACGATGCCCATCGTAGGCGAGACCCAGAATGGTCTAGGTCACTCCGGAGCGCAATCCACAGAGCACCCCGTTTGACTTTCGGGGCCCCGGAGAAGATGTCTCACACCTCAGGAGGGAGCCGCTATGTCTGAAGAGTCGCACGGTTCGCACGCCGGCAGGCCGAGTTCGTGGATCGCCGTCGCCGTCATCTTCGCCGGTTTCGTGGTAGGCGGCGTCGGCCTCTGCCTGGGCCCCCTGTGGGTCATGTTCTGGGCCGGCGCGGGCATCGTCGTGCTCGGCATGCTCGTCAGCTGGGTCGTCCACCTGTTCTCCGACGTCGTCGTGGACGCGCCCCGCGTCATCCCCGAGATCGTCGACTACTCGCTGTTCGGATCCCACTCCGACAAGCGGCGCGGCGGCAAGTCCGGCGAGGTCCTGGACACCCCCGTGGCCACCGACACCCAGCAGGCCCCCCACGGCTGACCTCTCCGCCCCAGACCCCGAAAGCCGCCCCCGACCACAACCCGGCGGGCGGCTTCCTGCTTCCCACCCACCTTGAGCAGAAGGTGACAAACCGAGGCGGCAGGCTCGGAAGACGACCACGAAGTCAAGGCGGCCACCAGGGTCCCCACGCATAGCCCGGCCCTCGTCCCCGAGCAGGGCCTTTGCGGCGTGCCGCTGTTCTCGTGGAGGGGTTCTGAGCAGGGATTGAGCAGGCTCAGGGGGCCGCTCAGGAGGGGGCTGTCCCGGTCAGGGCGGTTTTGAGGAGGGTGGGAGGCAGGGTGGTGCGCTCTACGCGAACGTCGTCGCAGCCGACCCAGGACGCGGCGCGCCACAGGGCTGTGGCGAGGGCCGTCGTCGACGATTCCGTGCGGGCGGCCGTGCGGGTCGCCCACGGTTCCATGGACACCTGGCGGGCGATGAGCGTGCGGCCCTCCCTCGCGGGGTCGACGCGCCCGATGAGGCGCCCGCCGGCCAGGAGCGGCATCGCGAAGTAGCCGTGGACGCGCTTGGCCTTCGGGACGTACGCCTCCAGGCGGTGGTCGAAGCCGAAGACGCGCGAGGCGCGGGCGCGGTCCCAGACGAGGGAGTCGAAGGGCGAGAGCAGCGCGGTGGCGTGCCTGCCCTTGGGCGGTGAGGCCAGCGCGGCGGGGTCGGCCCAGGCGCGCTGGGTCCACCCGGCGACCTCGACGGGGACGAGCCCGGCCGCCTCGACCACGCGGTCGACCTGGTCCTGCTTGATCCGGTAGTAGTCGGCCAGGTCGCCGCGGGTGGCCACGCCGAGGGCCCGTCCGGCGCGGGCGACGAGGGCGGTCAGGCAGGTGTCGTCGTCGGGGTCCTGCGCGAGGAGGGCGGCGGGGACGGCCCGTTCGGCGAGGTCGTACACGCGGCGCCAGCCGACCCGCTCGACGCAGACGACCTCGCCGATGTCCAGCAGCCACTCGATGCCGATCTTGTGGTCGCTCCAGTCCCACCAGTCGGCGCTCGCCTTGGCGCCGCCGAGCTCCTTGGTGGTGAGGGGGCCGTCCGCGCCGAGCCGGGCGCGGATCTCCTCGCAGACGCCCTCGGGGACCTTGTGCCAGCGCCAGCCGCGGCGCAGGTACGCGCGGCGCCGGAACGCGAACAGCGGCCAGTCGGCCATGGGCAGGATGGAGGCGGCGTGCGCCCAGTACTCGAACGTCCCGCCGGTGGCGGAGCCGGGTTTCGCGGAGCGGCGTGAGCCGACGGCCTGCCCGCCCCAGTAGGCGGCCTCGATCTTGTCGCGCCCGACCGGGCCGAGGCGTGCGTAGGGCACCAGCTCGTGGGACCGGGCCAGCACCGAGATCGTGTCGAGCTGGACGGCGCCGAGCCGTTCCAGCATCGCCGGCACGCCCCCCTTCGGACGCGCCCCCAGGAAGCCCTGGGCGCGCAGCTGGAGCCGTCGTGCCTCGTCCGCGCTGAGTTCCACCACGGCGGCGATGCTACGACACAACACCGACAAACCCGGATTGCCGGTCGCCCCGGGTCAGGTGATCTCCAGGAGTTTCTCGCGGACGGCGTAGACGACGGCCTCCATGCGGGAGTGGAGCTGGAGCTTCTCCAGGATGTTGCGCACGTGGTTCTTCACCGTGTTCTCGGAGATGAACAGCTCCCGCGCGATCTCGCGGTTGCCCAGGCCGCGCGCGACGAGCCGCAGCACCTCCATCTCGCGCTCGGTGAGGCGGGGCGCGGGGACCTGCTGGGTGCGCTCCTCGCTGCGCTTGGCCAGCGAGGCGAACTCGGTGATGAGCTTGGACGCCATCGACGGGCTGATCAGCGACTGGCCGCCGTGCACGGCGCGGACGGCCTGCGGGACCTCGTCGATCGAGATCTCCTTGAGCAGGTAGCCGCTGGCGCCGGCCTTGATCGCCTCGAAGAGGTCCTCCTCCTCGTCGCTGATGGTCAGCATGACGATCTTCGCGCTGGGCGCGGCCTCCTTGATCGCGGTGCAGGCCTCGATGCCGCTGCGGCGCGGCATCCGGATGTCCATGAGGACGACGTCGGGCAGCAGGTCGCCGGCCATCTCCACGGCCTGCTGGCCGTCGCCGCCCTCGCCGATGACCTCGATGTCGTCCTCGCCCTGGAGGACCATCTCCAGGCCGCGGCGGAAGAGCGCGTGGTCGTCGACGATGAGCACGCGGATGGGGTCTGCCGATCCGGACGGCGCTGCCGCCTCCCGGCCGGCGGGGGCGGTGCCGGCGCCTGCCTGACGGGGTACCGCCGCGGCGTCGCGAGGCTCGGGATTCTCGCTCACCAGAGTCGCGGCGTGGAGGAGACGCCGCTTCCCCCCTTCACTATTCAGCGATATGGAACTGCCGGAGGGTCGTTCTCCGACGGGTCGTCCTCGGGAACCTACGGGGTCCGGGGACGAACCCGGGGGATTTCGGACCGGGGTGTCCCCCGGTCAACCGCCGCGCGCCCCGGGAGGTTCCCGGGACGCGCCGCGTCGCGGATCGGCTGATGCGCCTTTTCAGATCATGACATGGTTCGGGCGGTGACGTGACGCGAGTGCCGCATCACTCTTCGACGAGCCTGATGACTCCGTAGTCCCAGCCTCGCCTCCGGTAGACGACCGAGGGGTGCCCCGTGGACTTGTCGCGGTACAGGAAGAAGTCGTGGCCGACGAGTTCCATCTCGAAAAGGGCCTGCTCGATGCCCATCGGCTCGGCCTGGTGGAACTTCTCGCGGACGACCAGGGGGCCGTCGCCGTCCATGGGGATGGGGACGAGGTTCTCCTCTTGCGAGACCGCCACGGTCTCGGCCTCCGCCTCGGCTTCCACGGGCGGTGCGGCCGGCGCGGCGGGCTCGGGCGCCACGGCGGGGAGCGCCTCGGGGAGCGTCTCCATCGTGGCGAGCTTGGCGCGGCCCTTGCCGCCGTGGTTCTTCGCGCCGTGGCCCTTGCGCCGCTCCGAGTCGCGGCGGAGCCGCGACTCCAGCTTGTCCAGCGCCAGGTCGAGGGCTCCGTAGCGGTCGTCGGCGGCGGCCTCGGCCCGGATCACCGGGCCGCGGGAGCGGATCGTGAGCTCCACTCGCTCGCGCTGGTCGGCAAGGCGCGGGTTGCGTTCCTCTGAGACCTCCACGTCCACGCGGATGACCTTCTGGTCGAGCCGCTCGATCTTGGCGAGTTTGCTGTCGACGTGCCGACGGAACCTGTCGTTGACGTCGGTGTGCCGGCCCCTCACGGTGATGTTCACGTGGGACCCCCCTTCTCCCGGTTGCGATTCATGCCCGTTCCGGGACCCCTGACAGCCCCGGACGGGTACCACAGGACGGTGGGTCGCACCCGCCCGGCCGACCTGGTCTTCGTCCCCACATCCGCCTGCTGAGGGGCTCGCGGCGCTTTCGCCACTACTGCCCTTCTCCCGTTACGGGGGATGTCGGATCCCACGACGGGGCAGGACTTACCTCTAAGGCGCACCGTGATCGGTCGACGAGAAGTCGCCTTACGTGGGCCGTTTCGCCTGCGCCTGGCATCGGCTAGCCGGATCGTCTGCCATGCCCCTGACGGGCACTGCGATCCAACGCAACCACGGACCCGGGCGGGTGCCATGTCAGGAACGCTAACCCCTTACGCCACGAATGTCAGGGGGGTGCGGCGAGGAAAAACTCACTGACCGTCATCGTTGACTGCCTCAGCGGGGTCTTCACCCGCCTCTCCGGGACCCCGTCACGGACGCGAAACCCTTGTGTGCGCGCCGTTCACGGGCCTGACGCCCGCCCAGGTCAGCCGGGACTGGCCCCTCGGTAAGTTTCCGAAATCTCTGCCGCCCCATGTCCTCATGTGACTCGATTAACTTCACACTGTCCCCCCACACCACACAGGTCCGACAACTCCCACTACACTGCGTCACCAGAGCCGGTGCCGGGGCGTCGCCGCGATGGTGGCCGCTCCGGCCACGTCGGCGCCGGCCTCCCGCAGGGCTCGCGCGGCCTCGGCCAGGGACGCGCCCGTCGTGACCACGTCGTCCACCAGGACGACGCGGCGCCCGGCGACCTCGGCGCGCGCCTCGATGGCTCCCGCGAGGTTGGCGGCCCGCTCCCTGGCCGAGAGCCCGGCCTGGTCGGCGACACGCCCCCGCTGCCGCAGGGCGCCGAGCGCGGTCACGGGGACACCGCTCGCGCGCAGCCGCCGCACCGCGACGTCCACCGCCCCCCGCAGGGGGTCATGGCCGCGCCGCCGCACGGCTCTGCGCCCCGACGGCACCCACACCACCACCGGCGGCCCGGGGCCGGACGGCAGGGCCGCATGGACGGCCGTCGCCAGAGCCTCTCCCAGAGGGACGGCGAGCGCCGCGCGGCCGCGCTCCTTGTAGGAGGCCAGGATCGTGCGGAGCGGGCCCTCATAGGCCGCCACGGTCCACGGAGGGGGCACCCCGGCGGGCGCCTGCCCCGCCGGACGCGCCTCCGCCCGCAGCGGACGCGCGCACGCGTCGCACAGCAACCCGGGCTGATGCCCGCACCCGGCACAGCGTTGCGGAAGCAGCAGGTCGATCAGATCGGCGAGAGCACTCATGCCCTCGACGATGCCGGGCCCACCTGACCGCCGCCCCGCACTCCCCGAACTGTGGATAACTCTCAGTGACGACGAACGCCACCAAACGATCAACACACCGCCCCTCCCTTCGGCGTGTCGCCCCTGCCCCCAAACCGGGCCCCAGGCAAGAGGAGCGGCAAGCCTTCGGCCGTCTCCTCCAGGCGCTCAGCGGGCGATTCGCGCTTGGTGGCCCCATACGGCTCGGGTCGAGGCGGTCGTCCAGGCTGAGAGGGTGGGCTCTCTTGCAGGGGGTCGGCGGGGTGGGGATGCCGCTTTGGCGGGGCCTGGGGGGTCAGCCTGGGTAGGAGGGGTCCTTGGCAGGTGTGGGGCAGATCCAGGGGCTGTAGGAGTTGCTCGGGGAGCGCTGGCGGCAGACCTGGTCCTTGCCGGACGAGCGGGTTCCGATGAGGATCGGGGCGCCGGGGGCGGCGGCGATCGTGCGGGGTTCGCCCAGGGAGCCGACGCCCAGGGACGTGATGGCGCTGCCGCTGATCGGCATCAGGAACGGGAGGGTCTGCGAGTCGCGCTTGGCGCGGCCCAGGACGGCGAGGGTGCCGTAGTCGCGCCAGGCGAGGTCGACGGCGTCCTGGAGCTCGGAGCTCACGGGCAGGAACGAGCCGACGTCCAGGGCGCCCCCGGAGGACTGGACTATGCGCCCCACCTGGACCTGGGGGCGCCCGTCCACGCGGGCGATCACGGCGGCGCGGACGCCGTCGCGGGCCATGCGGAAGGCGAGGACCTCGCGGCCGCCCAGGCCCCAGTGGGCGGCGCGGACGGGCGGTTTGCCGCGCCGGCGCACCCAGAGCGAGGACTCGTTCTTCTTCGTCTCCACGACCCACAGGGTGCCGTCGTGGCTCCAGGTCGGCGCGGTGAACCGGGCCCCGGGGCGCGCGGTCAGCAGGACGCGGGGCGCGGGCTGGCCGGTGACGGGGGCGGCGACCAGGACCTGGCTCTCGTCGGCGCTCAGGCCGGCGAACTCCTGGTGGTCGGGGGCGACGGCGGGACGGGTGAGGCGGCCGGCGGCGCCGGTCACCACGGGCTGGGCGCGGTCGCTCTCCAGGGTGCCGAGGAAGCCGGAGGGGCCGACGACGTAGGCGCTCTGCTGGACTCCCTCGCTGGGCACCTGGCCGTCGGGCGAGTTGCCCAGCCACCCGTTCACGGGCTGCGTGGCGCCCGTGCCGTCGGGCGCGACGGTCCGGCCCTCGATCGACAGCCGCCACGACTTGATCTCAGAGAGCTGCCGCATCGTCCACGAGAGCTGCGCCGACATCCGCTCGACGTCGCCGCCGCGGGCCTGGCCCGTGAGGTCGACGGTCGCGACGTCCTTGTCGATCTGCACGCTGCGGCGGAGGCGGGTGCCCTCCGGGAAGGCGGTGTCGACCGCGCCGTTCAGCCAGGAGGTCGGGCCGGTCAGCAGGGCCTGGACGAGCTGGGTGGGCAGCGTCTGCCGGTTCACGACCGGCAGGAAGACGCCGTTCGGGACGAGGGTGCGCCGGTCGGGCGCGAAGAAGTACAGGTTGACGGTGCGCATGGCGCGCTCGACGTCGTCCTTGGTGAGCAGCAGGCCGGCCTTGTCGTCGCCGGGCAGGCCGGCGATGCGCCAGACGCCCTGCGGCGTCCTGGTGAGCTGGAACGTGGCGTCGAGCGCCTTCGGGGAGGCGGTGTACTGGCCGTCGGCGGTGATCGTGCCGAGTTCCTCGCCGGTGACGCGGACGGTCGCCTGGTTCCCGGACGACTTGATCACGTGCGGGTCGGTGATGCGGCTCGCCAGCACGGTCACGAAGGGCCGCAGGCCGGGGTTCCAGGACGTCTGGCCGGACAGGTACTGCTTGGCGACCTTGTGGCCGTCGTCGAAGCTCGCGGACGCGGAGAGGAAGCCAGAGACGATCTGAGCGGGGCCCCACTCGGGGCGCGGCTTCACCGGGATCAGCCGGACGTAGGGGTCGTCGACGCGCTCGGCGCGCTCGGCGGGCTTGCCGGAGACGACCTGGCCGCCGCTCGGGACGTTCGCGCAGCCGGCGCCGCCGAGGACCAGCACGGCGACGGCGAGCAGGCACGTGAGCCGCCGGGTTCCGGCGCAGGGGCTCATTCGCCGGCCTCCAGCTCCGCGAACAGCGGGCGGGCGTCACCGGCCCCCGGAGGGACGAGCGGCAGCGGCGAGCCCCGCAGCTCGGCCCCGGCCACGCGCGGCAGCGAGAGGCGGAACTGGGAGCCCGCGCCGGGCTCTCCCCACGCCTGGAGCCAGCCGCCGTGCAGCTGCGCGTCCTCCCGGGAGATCGAGAGGCCGAGCCCGGTGCCGCCGGTGGTGCGGGCGCGGGCCGGGTCGGCGCGCCAGAAGCGGTCGAAGACCATCTGCCCCTCCCCCGGTTTCAACCCGACCCCGTGGTCGCGGACGGCGACGGCGACGGCGTCGCGGTCGGCGCCCACGGAGACGACGATGTCCTCGCCGTCGCCGTGCTCGACGGCGTTGACGAGCAGGTTGCGCAGGATGCGCTCGACGCGGCGGCGGTCGACCTCGGCCATGCAGGGCTCGCCCGGCAGCTGCAGGATGACCTTGCTGCCCTTGCGCTCGGCGAGGCCCTGGATGTCGCCGACGACGCGCAGCACGAGGTCGCGCATGTCGAGGGACTCGGCGTCGAGCGTCGCGGCGCCGGCGTCGTGGCGACTGATCTCCAGCAGGTCGGCCAGGAGCGACTCGAACCGTTCCAGCTGGCTCTGCAGCAGCTCCGCGGACCGCCCGACGGACGGGTCGGAGAAGCCGTCGCGGTTCTCGTAGAGCATGTCGGCCGCGATCCTGATCGTGGTCAGGGGCGTGCGCAGCTCGTGGGAGACGTCCGAGACGAACTGGCGCTGCACCTGCGACAGGTCCTCCAGCTCGCCGATCTTCTCCTGGAGGTTGGCGGCCATGTCGTTGAAGGAGCGGGCGAGCCGGGCCAGGTCGTCCTCGCCGCGGACCCGCATGCGCTCTTCGAGGCGTCCGGCGGCGAGCCGCTGCGCGCCCTGGGCCGCGAGCCGCACCGGGATGACGACCTGCCGGGTGACCAGCGAGGCGATCGCGGCCAGAAGCAGCACCAGGACGATGCCCACTCCGGCGAGGGAGCGGCTGACGTTGGTGAGGGTCTGCTGCTCCTGCGTCAGCGGGAACAGGTAGTACAGCTCGAACTGGCCGGTCTTGCCGCCGACGATGAGGCCGCGCTCGTCCGAGCGGTCGCCGACGTAGGAGAGCTTGCCGTAGGTGTAGGCGCGGGACCCGGCGGGCGCGTTCTTCAACTCCTCGCGGAGCCGCTTGGGGACGCTCTCCTGGCGCAGCTCGTTGGTGGTGTAGCCGTCGAAGTACTGCTCGGTGGTGTCGCGGATGTAGACCTCGTAGAGCCCGGAGGGCCCGCTGCGGGCCTTGAGCCGGTCGATCGTCGAGTTCAGCCTGCTGCCGTCCCCCGTGGAGTTGCCCAGGTCGCGCTGGACCTGCGCCAGGCCGTCGTCCAGCTGGAGACGGGCCGCCTTGACCTTGCCGTCCATCAGCGCGGACGACACCTGCTGCATGAGGAAGGCGCCCAGGATCGCCACCACGATCGCCGAGATGAACAGGGTGGACGTGACGACGCGGACCTGGATCGACCGGCGCCAGCGCAGGTAGCCGGCGCGGGCGGCGCCCTGCAGGACGCGGCGGACCGCGCCCAGCCCGCGCCGGACGAACCGCTTCGCCCTCCTCATGTCGACGTTCATGGGAGGTCCGCGAGGCGGCGCGGCGGTCCGGACGGGCGCGGGTCGGTCATGGGCGTGTCACGGCGGCGGGACGGCGTCAGGCCGGGCCGGCCTTGTAGCCGACCCCGCGCACGGTGACGACGATCTCGGGCCGTTCCGGGTCCTTCTCGATCTTGGCGCGGAGCCGCTGGACGTGCACGTTCACCAGCCGGGTGTCGGCGGCGTGCCGGTAGCCCCAGACCTGCTCCAGGAGCACCTCGCGGGTGAAGACCTGGCGGGGCTTGCGGGCGAGGGCGACCAGCAGGTCGAACTCCAGCGGCGTGAGCGGGATGTGCCGGTCGCCGCGCTTGACCGAGTGGCCGGCGACGTCGATGGTGATGTCGCCGATCTGCAGGGTCTCGGGCGCCGGCTCGTCGGTGCGGCGCAGGCGGGCGCGCACGCGCGCCACCAGCTCCTTGGGCTTGAACGGCTTGACGATGTAGTCGTCGGCGCCGGACTCCAGGCCGAGGACGACGTCCACGGTGTCGCTCTTGGCGGTCAGCATGACGATCGGCACGCCGGACTCGGCGCGGATCTGCCGGCACACGTCGATCCCGTCGGCCCCCGGCAGCATCAGGTCGAGCAGCACGAGGTCGGGCCGGGTCTCCCGGAACGCCTCGAGCGCCTTGTCGCCGTCGTGGACGAACGACGGCTCGAAGCCCTCGCCCCTCAGCACGATGCCGAGCATCTCGGCGAGAGCGAGATCGTCGTCGACGACCAGTACACGTCCTCTCATGGCCCTCATCGTCACAGGTCGGGGTTCGGTGGAGTGGGGCGCGCGACGCTCCGGCGCCACCTCGCCAGGGAGAGTTATGCCTTGGCGTGCAAGGTTACCCGCGTTTGCGCCGTACGGCGGTCCCCCGGATCGTCCGGGCGACCCGCCATGGTAGGCGCGAGTCCCGGAACCGGCGCAAGATGTGCGCCGCACCCGTGACAGGATGACCTGACCGGCGGCCGCTTAACGGTCCGGATCGGGCCAGATTGGGCCAGATCGGACGCACCGCCGACCCGCCGGAGAGCGCAGGGAGACGGGATGCCGGGACCGGACGGCTGGGACGACGACGCCGGCGCCACCGAGGTGGCGCGGGGCGTCCCGTTCCGACCCATGTCCATCTCGGAGATGCTGGACGGCGCGATCGCCGGGATCCGGCTCAGGCCGCGCGCCACGCTGGGCCTGTCGGTGGCGGTCAGCACGGTGATCCAGGTGACGAGCTCGGTCGCCGCCTCCTTCTTCATCGGCGACGAGGCCCGCGACGAGGTCACCCCCGACGTGCTGATGGAGTCGCTGGGCGCCCAGCTGACCCTGTCCCTGCTGGGGCTGGTGCTGTCGGCGTTCGGGATCCTGCTGCTGGCGGGGCTGGTGGCGCCGATCCTGGGGCGCGAGCTCCTCGGCATGCCGCTCGCGCCGAGGCAGGCGTGGCGGGACGCCCGGCCGCGGCTCGGACGGCTGGTCGCCACCGCGTCGGCCGTCATGGGCGTCTCGCTGGGCGCGCTGGTCCTGCCGCTCGCCCCGTGCCTCCTGCTGATCGCCGCCGGGGCGCGCCCGGCGTTCGCCGTGCTCGCGGGGATCTTCGGTTTCCCGGTCGGCGTCGGGCTGATGGTGTGGCTGTACATCCTGTTCGTGCAGGCGGTCCCCGCGGTCGTCCTGGAGCGGCGGACCGTCGGGGGCGCGCTGCGCCGCGCGACGACGCTCTCCAAGGGGCGCTGGCTCCGGACGTGCGGGACGCTCCTGCTGGCGCTGGTCGTGACCGTGTTCATGGGCTTCTTCGCCTTGCGGATCCCGTTCCTGTTCGCACAACTGATCTTCTTCGGCGACTCCTCCGGCAGCGGGGCGACGATGGGCGCGCTCGCCGTGGACACCGTGGGCCGGATCGTGAGCTGGTCGGTGGTCATGCCGTTCGACGCGGGTGTGATCGCCCTGCTCTACATGGACCGGCGGATGCGCCGCGAGGGCTTCGACCTGGACCTGCGCACCCGGGGGCGTTCGGCCGCGGCCGTCGCCGCCCGGGAGCGGGGAGCGGCGGCCGAGCAGGGGGCCGGCGAGCAGGGGGCCGATGAGCAGGACGAGGGGTTCATCGGCCTGTGGCGGACGGGTCCGGCGCCGGCCGGCCCGGCGCGGGGACGTCCGTGGACGGGGGCGGGCACGTGATTCTCGATCCGATCGGCCGCGACGAGGCCCGCGAGATGGCCCGCCGCGAGCTGGAGAAGCAGGTCTACCAGCGCGACAAGCCGTCCTGGCTGGAGCGGGCCTGGGACGACTTCGCCGAGTGGCTGGGCCATCTGTTCCAGAAGGCGCCCGCCCCGGAGTCGCAGGGCAGCGGCGGCGGGTGGACGTCCGTCGCCATCGTCGTCGCCATCGCGCTGGTCGCGGTCGCGCTGGTGGTGTGGCTGATGCGGGGACGCCGGAACCCCCGCTCCCGGAAGGACCCGCTGCTGGAGGACGCGCCGTCCACGGCGCTCGACCACCGGGAGGCGGCGGAGCGGCACGCCGAGGCCGGGCAGTGGGCCGAGGCGATCCGCGAGCGGCTGCGCGCCATCGCCCGCGATCTCGAAGAGCGGGCGGTGCTGTCGGCGCGGCCCGGCCGGACCGCCGACGAGCTGGCCGCCGAGGCGGGTGAGGCGGTGCCGGAGCTCGCCGGCGAGCTGGCCGCGGGCGTGCGGATCTTCGACGACGTCTGGTACGGGGACCGCCCCGGCACCCCCGAGGGGTACGCGCGGATGAAGGAGCTGGACGAGCGGCTGCGGGCGGCGCGGCCGAAGCCGCTGGAGACCGACGACCTCACCCTCGCCGGAAGCGGCGACGAAGGGGGGCCGCGATGGTGACGGCGTCCCCGCCGCGCGGGGGAGCCCCCGCAGCGGAGGCGTCCGCCCGGCAGGTCGCGGGGCGCCGCTGGCGGTCGGCGCGCGGCGTCGTCGCGGCGGTCCTGGCGATGATCGTGATCGCGGTGGCGCTGGCCGCGCTGCGCCCCTCCGCGGGGGCCGAGGCGCTCGACCCGGAGTCGCCGAAGCAGGACGGCAGCCGGGCGCTCGCGGAGATCCTGCGCCGGCACGGCACGCCGGTGACGGTGGCCCGGAGCACCGGCGACGCCATCGGCGCGGCCGGGCCCGGCGCGGTCCTGGTGGTGACCCGCACGGAGCGGCTCACCGAGGAGGACCTCGCCCGGCTGAGCGGCGTCCCGGCGGACGTGCTGCTCGTCCGGCCGACGTCGTTCGCGCTGGAGGCGTTCGCCCCGCAGGTGCGCAGGCGGGGCCCGTCGTTCGAGGAGACCGCCGAGCCGGGCTGCAATCTGCCGGTGGCGTCGCTCGCGGGGGCGGTCGACTTCCACGAGTCGGAGACCTACGAGGTCGCGGGTGCGGGCACGGCCTGCTACCGGACCGGCTCCGGGGACGCGAGGCTCGTCCAGGTCGGCACCGGCACGCACACCGTGACGGTGCTCGGCTCGACGGCGCCGCTGACGAACCGGCGGCTCACCGAGGAGGGCAACGCGGCCCTCGGCATGAACCTGGCCGGGGCGGGCGCCTCGGTGGTCTGGCTCGCCCCGGACCTGCCGAAGGCGGGCTCCGGCGCGGGCCAGCGGTCGCTCGGCGATCTGCTGCCGTTCGGGGTGAAGCTGCTCGTCCTCCAGCTGCTCGTCGCGGTGCTGCTGGTGGCCCTGTGGCGGGCCCGCCGCCTCGGCCCGGTCGTGGCGGAGGCGCTGCCCGTCGTCGTCCGGTCCGCCGAGACCGTCGAGGGCCTCGCCCGCCTCTACCGCGCGGGCCGCGCCCGCGACCGGGCCTCGGACGCGCTGCGCTCCGGCGCCCGCGAACGGCTCGTCCCGCTCCTCGGACTCCCCCGCAGCAGCGCGCAGGATCCCTCCGCCGCGCGGGAGATCGTCACGGCGGTCGCCCGCCGCACGACGTACGACGAGGCGTACGTCGGAGCGGCCCTGTACGGTCCCGAACCCTTGGACGACGCCGGGCTGATCGCCCTCACCGACGTCCTCGACGACCTGGAAAGGCAGGTACGCCAGTCGTGAACCCCCCTGTAGAGCTCGGGAAGGACGACGTGCCCGGCGGCGCGGGGCCGGGCACGATCCCCGAGGACGCCCGGCGCCAGGCCGAGACGGCCCGCGCGGCGCTCACGGCCCTGCGCGGTGAGGTCGCCAAGACGGTCGTCGGCCAGGACTCCGTGGTGACCGGGCTGGTGATCGCGCTGCTCTGCCGCGGCCACGTGCTGCTGGAGGGCGTTCCCGGCACGGCCAAGACGCTGCTGATCAAGACGCTGTCGCGGGCCCTCGACCTGGACTTCAAGCGCGTCCAGTTCACCCCCGACCTGATGCCCGGCGACGTGACCGGCTCGCTGGTGTACGACAACCGGACGGCGGAGTTCGACTTCCGCGAGGGACCGGTCTTCACCAACCTCCTGCTCGCCGACGAGATCAACCGGACGCCTCCCAAGACGCAGGCCTCCCTCCTGGAGGCCATGGAGGAGCGCCAGGTCTCGGTGGAGGGCACCGCGCGCCCCCTGCCCGACCCGTTCGTGGTGTGCGCGACGCAGAACCCGATCGAGTACGAGGGGACCTATCCCCTGCCCGAGGCCCAGCTCGACCGGTTCCTGGTCAAGCTGACGGTGCCCGTCCCCACGCGGGACGAGGAGATCTCCATGCTCCAGCGGCACGCCTCCGGGTTCGACCCCCGCGACCTGTCCGAGGTGAAGCCCGTCGCGGGAGCGGCCGAGCTGGCCGCCGGGCAGGCCGCCGTGAGGACCGTGCACCTGGACCCCAAGGTCGCCGCCTACGTCGTGGACCTGTGCAGGGCGACCCGGCAGTCCCCGTCTCTCCAGCTCGGCGTGTCGCCCCGCGGTGCGACGGCGCTGCTGGCGACGTCGCGCGCGTGGGCGTGGCTGTCGGGCCGCGACTACGTCACGCCGGACGACGTGAAGGCGCTGGCCAGGCCCACGCTGCGGCACCGCGTCCAGCTGCGTCCCGAGGCGGAACTGGAGGGCGCGACCGCCGACGGCGTGCTGGAGGGCATCCTCGCCCACGTCCCCGCCCCGCGCTGATGGCGCTGACCGGGCGCCTCGGGCTGCTGGCCCTCCTCGGCGCGATCGTCCCGCTGTTCGCGCCGAGCTGGTGGACGCTCTTCGCGGTCTGGGGCGTCCTGCTGCTCGGCGTCGCCGCCGACCTGGCCCTGGCGGGGAACGTGCGGGCCCTGCGCTTCCACCGCGACGGCGACACCAACGTGCGCCTCGGCGAGACGGCCCAGGTGTCGCTGATCGTGGAGAACCTCGGCCGGCGGCGCCTCAAGGCCCGGCTGCGGGACGTGTGGCCGCCGAGCGCGGGCGCCACGCCCCGCATGGTGAAGGTGGACGTGCCCGCCGGGGAGCGGCGCCGCGTCGAGATGACGCTGACGCCGACCCGCCGCGGCGACCGGAAGGCCGTCACGGTCGCCGTCCGCTCGGTGGGGCCGCTCGGGCTGGCCGCGCGGCAGCTCTCGCGTTCCGCGCCCTGGACCGTCCGGGCGCTGCCCGCGTTCCCGTCCCGCCGCCACCTGCCCGCCAAGCTCGCCCGGCTGCGGGAGCTGACGGGCGCGCACGTCGCGCTGATCCGCGGGCAGGGCACCGAGTTCGACTCCCTGCGCGAGTACGTGGACGGCGACGACGTCCGGTCCATCGACTGGCGCGCCACGGCGCGGCGCGGCGACGTGGTCGTGCGGACCTGGCGCCCCGAACGCGACCGCCGCATCTACCTCGTCCTCGACACCGGCCGCACGTCCGCGGGCCGCGTCGGCGACGTCCCCCGGCTCGACTGCTCGATGGACGCTGCGCTGCTGCTCGGCGCCCTGGCGTCCCGCGCCGGCGACCGCGTCGACCTGCTCGCCTACGACCGCCGGGTCCGCGCCCGCGTCGAGGGCGCGTCCCGCACCGACCTGCTGCCCGCGATGGTGCACGCCCTCGCGCCGCTGGACCCCGAGCTGCTCGAATGCGACGCCGCCGGGATGGTGTCCACGCTGATGGCGCGCGTCCGGCAGCGGTGCCTCGTGGTGCTGCTCACCGAGCTGAACACCGCCGCGATCGAGGAGGGCCTGCTGCCGCTGCTGCCGCAGCTCACCGCCCGGCACCTCGTCATGATCGCCGCGGTGTCGGACCCGCGGGTGGCGGAGATGGCGGAGGGCCGCGGCGACCTCGCGACCGTCTACGACGCCGCCGCCGCCGAACGCGCGAGAGCCGAACGCCGCCGCCTGACCGCCGAGCTGAGAGGCCACGGCGTGGAGGTGGTGGACGCACCGCCCGCGGAGATAGCCCCGGCCCTGGCCGACGCCTACCTGGCCCTGAAAGCCGCAGGAAGGCTGTAGAGCGTCCTGTGTCCGGTCAACCGGACACGGGAACGAGGTCGGGGTGGAGGTCGGTGTCGCCGGTTTCGCCTTGGCGGACGGCGCGGCGGCCCAGGACGATCACGTAGGTGAGGAAGGCGGCCTCGGCGATGACGCCGATGGCGATGCGCAGCCACGTGATGTGCACCCAGCCGGTCACGAAGCCCTCGATGAGGCCGGACACGAGGAGCACCGCGATGAGGCCGAGGGCGATGCTGACGGCGGCGCGGCCCTCCTCGGCCAGGGCCTGGCCGCGGCGGCGCGGGCCCGGGTCGACGATCGTCCAGCCGAGCTTGAGGCCGCCGGCGCAGGCGAGGTAGACGGCGGTGAGCTCCAGCAGGCCGTGCGGGAGGATCAGCCCGAAGAACACGTCGCCCTTGCCGTAGGCGAACATCAGGCCGCCGCTGATTCCGAGGTTGACCTGGTTCAGCAGCAGGACGTACACGGTCGGGACGCCGAGGAGGATCCCGAAGATGAGCGCGGTCGCCGACACCCAGGCGTTGTTGACCCACACCTTGAACGCGAACGAGGCCGCGGAGTGCTCGGTGTAGTAGTTGGCGAAGTCGTGCTCGACGAGTTCGCGGATCTCGTCGGGCGTCCCGATGGTCGCCTGGACGTCGGGGCTGTGCACGACCCAGATGGCCAGGGCGAGCGACAGCAGGTTGCCGAGGACGGCGCCGCCGAGCCACCACCACCGCATCCGGTACGCGGCCGCCGGGAACGACACGGTCGCGAAGCGGGTGACGTCGCGCCAGAGAGGCGCCTGGGCGCCGCCCACCGCGGCCCTGCCGCGCGCCACGAGCGACGACAGCCGTCCCACGAGCTGCGGGTCGGGCGAGCTGGAGCGGACGACCGACAGGTGCGTCGCCGCGCGCTGGTAGAGATCGACCAGTTCGTCGGCTTCCGCGCCGCTCAGCCTGCGGCCGCGGTTGATGAGCCGTTCGAGGCGCAGCCATTCGGCGTTGTGCGCGGCCACGTAGGCGTCGACGTCCACCCGGCGAGACTAACGCCTCGGCCCGCCGAACCGGCACAATGGGCAATCCGCCCGCATCGGAGGACAGGACATGGCCGATCTCGTCACCGGCGAGGCCGTCGCGCTCGACATCCGGGTCGCGCGGCTGGCCAGCCGTGCCTGCGCCGTCCTCCTCGACCTGCTCCTGCAGCTGGTGCTGCTGAACATCGTCGTCTACGTCACGGCGATGACCTCGCTGGTGGCCGACGACGCCTGGACGGTGGGGCTGACACTGCTCGGCGTCGTCGCGGTGATCGTCGGGTATCCCTGCGCGTTCGAGACGCTGTCGCGGGGGCGGACGCTGGGCAAGATGGCCGTCGGGCTCCGGGTCGTCGGCGACGACGGCGGACCGGTGCGGTTCCGGCAGGCGCTGGTGCGAGCGCTGGCCGGGTTCGTCGAGTTCTGGGTGTTCTACGGCTCGCCCGCGCTGATCACGTCGTTCTGCAACCGGCGCGGCAAGCGGCTCGGCGACCTGTTCGCAGGGACGATCGTCATCCAGGAACGGGTGCCCGCGTCGGCCCTGCTGGGGCCCGTCGCGGTGATGCCGCCGCAGCTCGCCTGGTGGGCGCGGAACCTGGAGCTGTCCATGCTGTCGGACGAGCTGGCGATGACGGCCCGGCAGTACCTGTCGCGGTTCTGGGAGCTGCTGCCGGAGGTCCGCGACTCACTGGGGCAGCGGATCGCCTCGCAGGTCGTCGCGGTGGTGAGCCCGCCACCGCCGCCGGGGGTGCGGCCCGAGATCCTGCTGTCGGCCGTTCTCGCGGAGCGCCGCCACCGCGAGGAGCTGCGGCTCGCCGAGCGCCGGGCGCGCCGGATGCGCCGGCTCGGGCTTCCCGCGTGGGGCACCGCGCCCGCGCCCGTGCCCGTTCCGGCGATGGCGATGGCGGGGCCCGCGCCGTACGGCCCTCCGCGGCAGGGGCCTCCCGCGCCGCCGCCGTTCAGCGCCCCCCAGCCGGGGCAGCCGCGGTTCCTCCCGCCGAACGACTACGGCGCCGGGCCGTACCAGAACGTGCTGAACGCGCCCCGGCCGCCCGCGCCGTATCCGGCGGGGCCCGGCGGGCCGCCGCAGGGCCCGCATCCGGGCTACTGACAAGATTGTCAATAGCAACTCCGGCTCCTAGAATCCGAAGAAATTTCAGATTCAGGAGGCGGCATGCGCGTCCGTACTGCCCTCGGCCGGGTCGCCCTCGCGGCGCTCACCCTGACCCCGCCGGCGCTGGCCGCGGCGCCCGCGCGTGCGGAGACGGCGCCGCTTCCCGCCATCACCGACGACCGGGGCAGGACGCTCCTCCTGCACGGCCTCAACACCGCGGGCAGCGCCAAGGGGCCGGGCGGGCTGCCGTGGGTGAAGCGGGAGGACGTCGTCCGGGAGGCTCGCGAGCTTGGCACGAACTCCGTCCGGTACCTGGTCCAGTGGAAGAACGTGGAGCCGGAACCCGGTCGCTACGACGACGCGTACCTGGACGACGTCGCCGAACGTGTCGCCTGGTACGGCGACCAGGGCATGCACGTCGTCCTCGACATGCACCAGGACATCTACGGGCCGTCCGCTTGCGCGGGCTCCGGTAACGGCGCCCCCGCCTGGGCCACCTTCACCGACGGGCTGCCCTGCACGCCGCAGGACCCATGGGTGCTGACGTATCTCCAGCCCGGCATCCTTCGCGCCTACGACAACTTCTGGAACAACACCGGCAAGCACCCGGAACTGGTGCGGCGCTACACCGCGATGTGGCAGCACGTCGCGCGACGCTTCTCACGCGTCCCGGCCGTCCTGGGCTACGACCTGATGAACGAGCCCTTCGGCGGGACGCGCCAGTTCGGCTTCTTCGAGGGCCCGATCCTGACGCCCTTCTACCAGGGCATCGTCAATGCGATCCGCAGGGTGGACGGCGACAACTGGGTGTTCGTCGAGCCGCAGGCGCTCGGCCCGAACGAAGGCGCGGAAACCTCCCTGGGCACTGTCCGGGACCCGCGCCCCGGCGACCCCCGGATCGTCCTGGCGCCGCACTTCTATCCGGGTGGCGTCGACCTGGGCGGCTCCTACGACGGCGTGGCGAAGATGCTCGTCCAGGCGCAGTTCACGCTCTGGAGGCGGAACATGCCCGCCGCCGCACGGCGCATGAACGCGCCGATGTGGCTGGGCGAGGTCGGCGGCATGGGCCAGGACGCTCCAGGCGCCGCCGAGTTCACCGGCGACTGGCTCTCGATGGCCGACGAACTCGGCATCGGCTGGGCGTACTGGTCGAACGACCCCGGCTCGTCTGGAATCACCGACGGCGAAGGCAAGCCGACCCTCTTCGCGAGGCTGCTCGCCCGGCCCTACCCGCGCGCGGTCGCCGGCACCCTCACGAAGGTCGCCCACGCATCGGGCACGCTCACCGTGACGTGGCGGAACAAGACCGGCGTGTCGGGCCCCACGGAGATCTGGTTCCCGTCCGCCCCGAAGGTCACCTCGTCCGACCCGGACGGGACGTGGCGGACCTCCTGGGACGCGACGCGCCACGTCCTGTCGGTGTGGGCCGACCCCGGCACGCCGTCCCACACCGTCACGGTGAGGCCCTAGCCCGGAAGCGAGCGCAGCTTCTCGGTCAGCGTCGGGCGCAGCTTCTTCAGGCACAGCACCGGCCGGAAGGCGCCCTCGCTGGTCATGTAGCTGGTGGCCTCGGCCGGGCACTCCTTCGTCGTGGCCACCCTGCCGACGACCTTCGCTATGGCGTCGCTGGACTCGCACTGGGCCTTGTCCAGGTCACCGATGGTGAACGAGGGGTCCTTGATGCAGTCGCCCGGGGACAGCACGCCGCCGCCCGCGCCCAGGCACAGCACCGGGTCGGCCGCGTTCCCGCCGCCGAAGGACCGCAGCTTCATCGTCTCCAGCGTCTTCGCCGGGCACGCGCTCTCCGCGCCGACGCGCGCGATCACCTTGCCGTACCAGTCCGGCTTGGAGCAGGGCTGCTCCTTGCCGAAGCCGATGGAGCCGCTGCTCACGCAGTCGCCCGCCGCGAGGAACGCCCCGCCCGCGCCCGGGTCGCCGGGATGCGAGCCCTTGAGGTTGCGCACGCACGCCTCGTAGTAGGTCTTCTCTTCCTTCTTCTCGCGGACGTTCGTGAAGCCGTCCGTGCCGCTCGGGCAGTCGGGCTCGGCACGCGAGCCGAACTGGAAGGCCGACGCCTCCTTCTTGCCGACGACCTTCAGCACCTTGGCCTTCGCCCTGGCGTCGTCGCAGCTCACCCGGAGGCTCGGCGGGATCCTCTTGCCGTCGTCCAGTCCGAACCCGGTGTCCACGCACTGCTCGGCCTTCACCGGGCCGGTCGGCGCGCCCGTCCCGTGGAGCGCCAGGAAGGCCACGCCCGCCAGCACGACCACGCCGGCGACCGCCACGGCCGCCCACACGATCGGCGAGGGGCGCTTCGCCGGCGGCGGCCCCGGCGGCCCCGCGGGCGGGAACGGGCCGCTCATCGGCGGGCCCGGCATCGGCGGCCGGCCCGGCCCCTGCCCTTGCGCCGGCCCCTGCCCCTGCGCCTGGCCCTGCCCCTCCGGAACCTGCCCGTACACGCCGCAACCCCCCATACCTGATCTTGTCGGACGAGTACGAGAAGATACCGCACGCCAGGTCAGGGCAGGTTAGGCGGGGATTCCAGGGCGGTGAGCTCGATCCCGGGCGCGGCCAGCACGACGTCCCCGGCAAGGTGCACCGCTTCGACCTCGCCCGTGGACAGATCGGTGACCTCGTACTCCGACACGGGCAGCGGCTCGGTCTCCGTCTCGTAAGAGGACGTCCCCACCAGCCGCCAGCGCCACGAGGCCGTCAGCGCCGACAGCGACGTCCCGCTCAACCGGACGAGGCGGACATCGGTCTGCGCGCCCTCGTCCAACTCCAGGGAACGGGCGACCGCGACCAGGAAACCCGGCGACTCGTGAAGGAATCCCGACGCCCGCTCGCTGTGCTCGGCGCCCGTCTCACCGGCCGCGCGCACCCAGGCCAGCCCGCGGCCGGTCACGCCGCCGCGCACCCACCAGCCTGGCGTGACGACCTCGACGCGGATCTGGCGCCAGCGCGCGTCCACGACGAGGTCCACGCGGACGCCGTCGGAGCGGGTGGAGGCGTACCGCCACCCGACGGGCCCGGGCGCGCACTGGAAGCGCTCCTCAAGCCCCCCGTCGAGGTGCAGGTACGTCCCGGCGGGCACGGGTCACGACCCGATGCGCCAGGAGTGCAGGTAGTCCTCCTGGTCCGGGGTCAGCAGGTCGATGGAGACCGACATCGAGGCCAGCTTGAGCCGGGCGACCTCCGTGTCGATCTCCTTCGGCACGTCGTGGACGGCCGGGGACAGCGACGCGTGGGACGTGGCGAGCCACGCGCACGTGAGGGCCTGGTCGGCGAACGACATGTCCATCACGGCCGCCGGATGCCCCTCAGCGGCGGCCAGATTGACCAGACGGCCCTCCGCGAGCAGCACCAGGCGCCGCCCGTCGGCCAGCACGTACTCGTCCGTCTGCGGCCGGACCCCGCGGTGCACCTCCACGGCCATGTCACTGAGGGCCCGCACGTCGATCTCGACGTCGAAGTGCCCGGAGTTCGCGAGGATGGCCCCGTCCTTCATCACGGCGAGGTGGCCGGCGTTCACGACGTCGCGGTTCCCGGTGACCGTGATGAAGACGTCGCCCTCCACGGCCGCCTCGGCCATCGGCCGGACGGCGAACCCCTGCATGGTCGCGTCCAGCGCCTTCACCGGATCGATCTCGGTGACGACGACGCGCGCCCCGAGGCCCCGCGCCCGCTCGGCGAGGCCGCGGCCGCAGTAGCCGAAGCCCGCGACGACCACGGTCTTGCCGGCCAGCAGCGTGTTGGTCGCGCGCACGATCCCGTCGAGCGTCGACTGGCCCGTCCCGTACCGGTTGTCGAACATGTGCTTGGTGTCGGTGTCGTTCACCGCCACCACGGGGAACCTCAACGCGCCCTCGCGGGCCATCTGGTGCAGCCGGATGACGCCCGTCGTCGTCTGCTCGCACCCCGCCTTCACGGTGCCGAGCAGATCCGTCCGGTCGGTGTGCAGGGTGTTGACCAGGTCGCACCCGTCGTCCAGGACGAAGTCGGGTTCGGTCTCCAGTGCCTGGTGGATGTGCGCGTAGTACCCCTCGCGGTCGGTGCCCGCGCGCGCGAACACCTCGGCCCCGTATTCCTCCACGAGGGCCGCGGCGGTGTCGTCCTGCGTCGACAGCGGATTGGACGCCGCCAGCGCCACGCTCGCACCGCCCGCCTGGAGGGTGCGGATGAGCCCGGCGGTCTCGGTCGTGATGTGCATGCACGCCGCGACCTTCACCCCGTCCAGCGGCCGCTCGGCGGCGAACCGCTCCCGGATCTGCCGCAGCACCGGCATGCTCCGATCCGCCCACTCGATCCGCTTGACGCCCTCATACGCCAACGACCGATCCGCAATATCGCTCATCAACACCCTCTAGAAGTAACTGCCGGACGGGATCCCCCGCCCGGCAGCGTCAAGCACGTCCACTTCCCTACGGTGCCCAGCGATCGCCATGTCACGACGACCTCAACCACCACCGCCACCCCGCGACGACCTCAATGGTTGCGATCGCGTCCGAAGGCAGATTCGAGCGGAGCGAGAACCTGATCGCGCAGCGAGCCGCAAGGCGAGACGGAGCGATGCCAGCGATCGCCCGCGTTTATCGACGATGGAGGGCCGCCAGGCCCGAAGGAGGAGAGAAACGCAATCAGTAACGGTAGTGGTCGGGCTTGTAGGGGCCCTCTACGTGGACGCCGATGTAGGCGGCCTGCTCCTTGGTGAGCTCGGTGAGCTTGACGCCGAGGGCGTCGAGGTGGAGGCGGGCGACCTTCTCGTCCAGGTGCTTGGGCAGGACGTAGACGCCGATCGGGTACTCGTCGGTCTTGGTGAACAGCTCGATCTGCGCGATGACCTGGTTCGTGAAGGAGTTGGACATCACGAAGGACGGGTGGCCGGTGGCGCAGCCGAGGTTCATCAGGCGGCCCTCGGCGAGGACGATGATGGAGTGGCCGTCGGCGAAGCGCCACTCGTGCACCTGCGGCTTGATCTCGATCTTCTCGATGCCCGGGGTCTTGGCGAGCCCGGCCATGTCGATCTCGTTGTCGAAGTGCCCGATGTTGGACACGATCGCCTGGTGCTTCATCCGGCCCATGTGCTCGGCCGTGATGATGTTGAAGTTGCCGGTGGTGGTGACGAAGATGTCGGCGATGTCGACCACGTCGTCCAGGGTGGTGACCTGGAACCCGTCCATCGCGGCCTGCAGCGCGCAGATGGGGTCGATCTCGGTGACGATGACGCGGGCGCCCTGGCCGCGCAGCGCGTCGGCGCAGCCCTTGCCCACGTCGCCGTAGCCGCAGACGACGGCGACCTTGCCGCCGATCAGCACGTCGGTGGCGCGGTTGAGGCCGTCGATGACCGAGTGGCGGCAGCCGTACTTGTTGTCGAACTTCGACTTGGTGACCGAGTCGTTGACGTTGATCGCCGGGAACGCGAGGGTGCCGGCCTTCGCCATCTCGTAGAGGCGGTGGACGCCGGTGGTGGTCTCCTCGGTGACCCCCTTGATCGCGGCGGCGGCCTCGGTCCAGCGGCCGGGCTTCTCGGCGATCGTGCGGCGGAGGGTGTCGAGGATGATGCCCCACTCCTCGGGGTCGTCCTCGGTGGCGGCCGGCACGGCGCCCGCCTTCTCGTACTCGGCGCCCTTGTGGACGAGGAGCGTCGCGTCGCCGCCGTCGTCGAGGATCATGTTGGGGCCGGTGCCGTCCGGCCACTGCAGGGCCTGGTCGGTGCACCACCAGTACTCTTCGAGCGTCTCGCCCTTCCACGCGAACACCGGGACGCCCTGCGGGTCGTCGACGGTGCCCTCCTTGCCGACGACGACCGCGGCGGCGGCGTGGTCCTGCGTGGAGAAGATGTTGCAGGACACCCAGCGGACGTCGGCGCCGAGCTCGACCAGCGTGTCGACAGCACGGCCGTCTGGATCGTCATGTGCAGCGAGCCCATGATCTTGGCGCCGCGCAGCGGCTTGGCGGCGGAGTACTCCTCGCGCACCGCCATCAGGCCCGGCATCTCGTGCTCGGCGAGCCGGATCTCCCGGCGCCCGAAGTCGGCCAGCGACAGGTCGGCGACCTTGTAGTCCATGCTTTCGTTGCTCCCTTGGTCATGTGCGCGCCGTCGGGTACGCGAGGTCGTGACGGGCGAGTGCACGGCCGCGTCAACGGGGGCGAGTCTACGGGCGGCGACCACCCGAAGGCACGGTCGAGGGCGACTTCCTGACACTGATTTGTCAGAATTGGCCCATGCGTATCACGGAGGCCGCCCGGCGGCTCGGCACCTCGCCCCGGATGCTCCGCTACCGCGAGGCCCTCGGCCTGCTCCCCATCACCCGCGAGACCGCCCTCACCAGGTCCGGGGGCGGCCACCGCCGCTTCGGGGACGCCGAACTGCGGGCGGTCGCGCTGGCGCTGGCCCTGGAGAAGCGCTACGACATCGGCCCCGCCGAACTGGCCTTCGGCCTCAGAGTCCTGGCCGAACCCCAGGTCCAGGCCCACGTCCGCGAACTGGGCGAACGCATAGGCCGCCTCTCCGCCCCGCCCACCCGAGCCCTGGACTTCGAAAAGGAAAAGGCCCTACGCCTCCTCCGTCGACGCCCCTGAGGGCGTCTCAGCTTGCGCTTTCCCCGGGGACGACGACGCCGGATTCGTAGGCGAGCATGACCGCCTGGGCGCGGTCGCGGAGGCCGAGTTTGGTGAAGACGCGCGCCACGTGCGTCTTCACCGTGTGCTCGCTGACGAAGAGGCGCTGCGCGATCTCGCCGTTGGAGAGCCCGCCCGCGATCAGGACGAGCACCTCGCTCTCGCGGGCGGTCAGCGTCGACAGCTCCGACGGCGCCTGCGGGCGGTTGCGCCGCTGCTTGGTGAACTCGCGGATGAGCCGTCCCGTGACCTGCGGGGCCAGCAGGGAGTCGCCGCGCGCCACCACGCGGACCGCCGAGACCAGCTCGTCCGCGGTCGCGTCCTTCAGCAGGAAGCCGCTGGCGCCGACGGCGAGCGCGTCGTAGACGTACTCGTCCACGTCGAACGTGGTGAGCACCAGGACCCGGACGTCCTCCGAGCCGGGCAGCGCGAGGATGCGGCGGGTGGCCTCGATGCCGTCCATGCCGGGCATCCGGATGTCCATCACGACGACGTCCGGGCGGCGGCGCTCGGCGAGCGCGACGGCCTCGCGGCCGTCGCCGGCCTCGCCGATCACGGTGATGTCGTCCTGGGCGGCGAGCAGGGCGGCGAACCCGGCCCGCACGATCGTCTGGTCGTCGACGATCATCACGTTGATCACAGCGGCCGTCCCTGGGGCGGGGGGACGACAGGGTCAGGGGCGGCCGGGCGGCGCCTGCGAACCGTGTCCACGGATGGAATTCCCCTCACTCGTCACCGGAAGCTCGGCCTCCACCAGGAACCCGCCCTGCGTGGCCGGGCCGGCGGAGAACCGCCCGCCCAGCATGGTCGCACGTTCCCGCATCCCCACGAGGCCGTGTCCGTCACCTGATCCGGACGTCTCCAGGCGGGTGCGCCCGGGGTCCGCCGGGGCCGGGCCCGCGGAGCCCGCCTCACCTGTACGGGAGCCGGGATCGCGGGGGTTCAGGACCTGGGTGGCCGCGGAGGCGCCGCTGTCCTGGACGCGGACCGCGAGCCGGTCGGGCAGGAACGTCAGGTCGACGCGGACGCCGGCGCCGGGCGCGTGCCGCCGCGCGTTGGTCAGCGCCTCCTGGACGATCCGGTACGCCGACAGCTCCACCGTGGTGGACAGGGCGCGCGGGTCGCCGTGCACGTTGAGGTCGACGTGGCCGCCGGCGCCGCGGTGCTGGTCGATCAGGTCGGGCAGCCGGTCGAGGCGCGGCTGCGGGGAGTTCGCCGCCTCCGGTTCGGGGGTGGCGTCGGCGCGCAGCACGCTGAGCAGCCGCCGCATCTCCACCAGCGCCTCCCGGGCCGTCTTGGCGATCTCGGTGTAGCCGGCGCGGGCCTCGGGCGAGAGGCTGTCCATCGTGTACGGGGCCGTCTCCGCCTGCACGGCGATCATGGAGACGGAGTGCGCGACGACGTCGTGCAGCTCCCGGGCGATGCGGGCGCGCTCCCGCATGACGGCCTGCTCCCGCTGGACGGCGGTGAGCCGGGTGAGGGTCTCGTTGGTGCGCTCGGCGGCCTCGGCCTCCGTCCGGCCCGCGGACTCCACGACGCGCCGCGCGTCCCCGAGCCCGATGGCGGCGAGGACCGCGACGATCGGCGCCGGCCAGGGGATGTCGTCGAGCGTGCCGGTCGCGAGGTAGACGACCCCGAGGGCGGCGACGCTGCCGACCGCGAGGACGCCGGTGGACTGGCGGGGCAGCCGCCGCCCCAGCGCGTACAGCGTGTAGAGGGCCGCGAAGCTGGTCGTGACCAGCAGGATCTGCCCGGTGAGCAGGCTCGCGGCGACCGCGCTGAGTACGACCGCGGCGACGGCGCGCAGGTTCTCCCGGCGCCACACCAGCGGGAACGTCGCCGCGACCGCGAACCCGCCCGCCAGGCTGAGCGGCGAGTCGACGCGCGGCGCCAGCTCCGCCAGCGCCGCGATCGTCAGCGCGAGGCCGGTCAGCGGCGCGAAGTACCAGGCCGACACGACCTCCCGCCACGTGTTGATCCAGCGGGGCAGCGGCGCCGTGTGCCCGGGCGCGGCGCCGGGACCGCCCCCCGCGCCGCCGTTCAGCCGGGCGCCGAGCCTGACCGCGAGCGGCCGCAGGAGCGTGCCGACGCCGGTGAGGATCCACAGCAGCAGTTGCCCGACCCCCGCAACGATGCGGCCGGACAGCTTCCACGCGTGGTGCGCGACGGCTGGGCCGAACCCCGCGGGGTCGGGTCCGGTCCG
The DNA here is from genome assembly GCF_040653175.1 of Actinomadura sp. NPDC048032. Taxonomy (NCBI): domain Bacteria; kingdom Bacillati; phylum Actinomycetota; class Actinomycetes; order Streptosporangiales; family Thermomonosporaceae; genus Actinomadura; species Actinomadura sp. NPDC048032. The sequence continues at coordinate 16,784 of NZ_JBEZJP010000013.1, read as the reverse complement.
GGCCTTGTCATCGGTGGTCACCCCTCAATACTGACCGCTGAGGCGGGCCACGGCCTCACCGTGCGGGTGTATGCCGATCGCGGGAGTCCGCCTGGAGTACCAGCCGCGTTCCCTCCTTGAGGGGGACGTGCGGAGGAGGGCCGCGAACGTAGTGTCTTAACCGTGACCGCGACGGTGGCGTCGCCGACGTAGGGGGTTCGGCGGGGCCGCCGCGGTCACACCAGAACCGCCCGGTTTCAGGGGTCCGGGCGGGGAGGCATGGGAAAGCACCTCGCCGGACGGACGCGGCTCGCCTCCTCGGAGGCACTCGCCGGTCTCGCCTGGGCTGGGGTTCGGCCGGCGCCTGCGGCGGCCGCCCGGCGAGGAGTCCCGTGCCCGGCGCGGCCCGTGGAGCGGGCCGCGCGGAGCGTCGAGATCAGGACGACGCGGGCGTCTCCGGCTGAGCCTCCGCCGCGTGCGCGCGGGACGGCTCGTCCAGCGCCGGCTCCAGGTAGATGAGCTTCGCCTCCGGGATCTGCGCCCGGACCCTCGCCTCCGCCGCGTCGATCCCGCGGGCCACGTCGGCCGCCGTGTCGTCGTGGTTGACGGCGATCTTCGCGGCGATGAGCAGCTCGTCCGGGCCCATGTACTCGGTCCTGATGTGGATGAGGTGGTCGACCTCGTCCACCGACTCCAGCGCCTCGATGATCCGCCGCTCGGTCTGCGGGTCGACGCCCTCGCCGATCAGCAGGCTCTTGGTCTCGATCGCCAGGATCGTCGCGACCGCGCCGAGCAGCAGCCCGATCGCCACGGTGCCGACGCCGTCCCAGACGCCGTCGCCGGTGGCCACGGCCATCGAGACGCCGAGCAGGGCGAGGATCAGGCCGACGAGGGCGGCGAGGTCCTCCAGCAGCACCACCGGCAGCTCGGGGGCCTTGGCGCGGCGGATGAACGTCCACCAGGACTGCTCGCCGCGGACCTCGTTCGACTCCTTGATCGCCGTGCGGAACGAGAACGACTCCAGCACGATCGCGATGATCAGCACCGCGAACGCCCAGATCGGGGACTTGACCTCCTCCGGGTGGGAGATCTTGTGGTAGCCCTCGTAGAGCGAGAAGGCGGAGCCGACGGTGAACAGGACGACCGCGACCACGAACGCGTAGAAGTAGCGTTCGCGCCCGTACCCGAAGGGGTGCTGGGGGGTCCGGTCGCGTTCGGACCGCTTGCGGCCGAGCAGCAGCAGCCCCTGGTTCCCGGAGTCGGCCACCGAGTGGATCGACTCGGCCAGCATCGACGACGAACCCGTGAACGCGAACGCGACGGCCTTCGACGCCGCGATCCCGAGGTTGGCGGCCAACGCGGCGACGATGGCCTTCGTTCCACCCTCAGCACTCATCTACGCAATCCTCGCTCTGAGCTCTTGAACGGCAGGCTCGGACGCGGGGTCCACGCCGAGCGCGATAGCCAAGTAAACCGTGACATAGTCGGCCAGCGCGATCAGCGACGCGATCCTCTCCAGCGGATGGTCGCCCTCCGCCCGCATCTCGGTGACCGCCACGCCCCTGTCGCGGGCCAGCGCGGCGGCCGCCTCGGCGCGCCCGCGCGCCCGCGGGTGCTCCCCCGCGTCCCGCAGGGAGACCAGGTGCAGGCCGTGCTCCGGTTCGTCCAGCCGGTCGCGGAAGAAGTCGTCGGTGTCGGCCGGGGAGCCGGCCCGCGCGAAGAAGCCGTCGAACACCGCGACCTGGTTCCGGCCGGCCTCCGGGAGCTCCCCGAAGATCGCCGGGTACTTGGCGTTCTCGTTGAGCTGGCAGCACATCCGGTACGCCGCCGCGACGGACGGCTCGGACGCGCCCCACACGAGCGGCACGTCGCCCGCCAGGTCGAGCGCGAGGCGCTTGGCGGGGTTGACGAACGGCTCGCTGGACGGGCGGCACCGGTGCGCGACGTCCTCCAGCAGCGACGCCGTGGACTCCAGCACCGCGTCGGGGACGTCGGCCAGCCGCAGCGCCCGCGCCGCCAGGAGCAGGGGGACCGTCAGGCCCCACAGCGTGGAGCGCGGCCGCCCGGCGGACCGGACGGGGACGAAGACGCCGCGGCTCCTGCCGGCCAGGTCCGCCAGCGGCGAGTCCTCCCCGCCGACGGCCAGCAGGCGGCAGCCGCGCCGGGCGGCCTCCGCGGCGACCTCCAGGGTCTCCTCGTCGGTTCCCGAGGACGAGACCGCGACGACCAGGTCGGCGGCGCCCACCCAGCCGGGTAGCCGGGGGCCGCGCACCGTCGAGATCGGGACGGCGCAGCCCGTGCCGCACACCGCCGCGAGCACGTCGCCCGGGACCGCGCCGGAGCCGGTGCCGACGACCACGACCGCGCGGGGCCGGCCGTCCTCGCCCAGCCCGGCGACGCCGACCTCCTCCGCGGCCCGCCGCGCCTCCCGCACCTGGGCCGCCGACGAGGCGACCTGCCGGAGCATGCCGCCGGGATCCGCCGCCTCGGCCGCCTCCGCGCTCTCCAGCCGCGAGGGGTCGAGGGAGGCGCTCACGGGGCGGGGGTCCGCGCCTCGTCCACCAGGAGGACGGGGATGTCGTCGCGCACCGGGTAGGCGTAGCCGCAGGAGCCGGTGCACACGAGCTCGTCGGCCTCCTCGTCGGCGCGCAGGTCGCCGCCGCAGTTGGGGCAGGCCAGGATCTCCAGGAGCCAGGAGTCCAGCTTCATCGTCATGGCAGCGTCACTTCTCCCTTGCAGTCACTTTTCCCTGACCGGTCACTTCTCTCTGACCAGGGCCAGGACCTCGTCGCGGATCGCCGCCATGGTGTCCTCGTCGCCGGCCTCGGCGTTCAGGCGCAGCAGCGGTTCGGTGTTGGACGGCCGCAGGTTGAACCACCATCCGGCGGCGTCGTCGCGGACGGTCAGCCCGTCGAGCTCGTCGACCTCGACGCCGGGCCGCCCGGCGAAGGCGTTCTTGACCTTCGCGGCGGCCGCGGCCTGGTCGTCGACCTCGCTGTTGATCTCACCGGACGCGACGTAGCGGGTGTACTCGCGGAGCAGCTCCGACAGCGGCCCGTCCTGCTGCCCGAGGGCGGCGAGGACGTGCATCGCCGCCAGCATGCCGGAGTCGGCGAACCAGAAGTCGCGGAAGTAGAAGTGCGCCGAGTGCTCGCCGCCGAACACCGCGCCGGTCTCGGCCATCGTCTGCTTGATGAACGAGTGCCCGACCCGCGTCCGGACGGGCGTCCCGCCGTGCTCGGCGATGATCTCCGGGACGGCCCGGGAGGTGATCAGGTTGTGCACGATCGAGGAGCCCGGGTGCTTGGCCAGCTCCCTCGTCGCCACCAGGGCGGTGATCGCGGACGGGGAGACGATCTCGCCTCGCTCGTCCACCACGAAGCAGCGGTCGGCGTCGCCGTCGAAGGCGAGGCCGATGTCGGCGCCGGTCTCGCGGACCTTGGCCTGCAGGTCGCGCAGGTTCTCGGGCTCGATCGGGTTGGCCTCGTGGTTGGGGAAGGTGCCGTCCAGCTCGAAGTACAGCGGGACCAGGTCGATCGGCAGGCCCTCGAACACCGACGGGACGGTGTGGCCGCCCATGCCGTTGCCCGCGTCCACGACGACCTTGAGCGGGCGGATGGACGACAGGTCGACCAGCGTCTTGAGGTGGTCGGCGTAGCCCTTGAGGATGTCGCGCCGCGTCACGGCGCCCGGCTCGCCGTCGAAGGCGGGGACCCCGTTCTCGATCATCTGGCGGATCTCGCCGAGGCCGGTGTCGCGGCCGACCGGCCGCGCTCCGGCGCGGCACAGCTTCAGCCCGTTGTACCTGGCCGGGTTGTGGCTGGCGGTGAACATGGCGCCCGGCAGGTCGAGGCTGCCGCTGGCGTAGTAGAGCATGTCCGTGGAGCCGAGCCCGGCCTCGACGACGTCCGCGCCCTGGGACGTGGCGCCGCGCGCGAAGGCCTCGGCCAGCGGCACCGACGACTCCCGCATGTCGTGGGCGGTGACGATCGCGCGGGCCCCGGTGACGCGGACGAACGCCGCGCCGGCCGCCTCGGCGGTCGCGGGGTCGAGCTCGTCCGGCACCACGCCGCGGATGTCGTACGCCTTGAAGATCTTGGCGAGGTCGCCCACTCCTGCTCCCTGTCCGAAGAACCGTGCGCGGAAAACGGCAGGCTCACGAGCCTACCGGGAAGGGCGGGCGCGACCCGCCGCGGCGTCGGACCGGGGACCGGGGCGGAAGGATCGGGACGGGCGCGAGCCCGCGGTCACTCCTGGCCGGGCTGCGTCCCGGCGGGTTCGGAGCGCAGGACGCGCAGGTGGCCGCGGCGGCCGACCTCGGTGCCCTGGCCGACCGGCTCGTGGCCGGACCCGGGCGCGGGCTTGGCGGCCTCGCGGACCGCGTCGGCGAGGGCCTCCAGGTCGTCGGCGCTGGGCTCGGACTCCTCCTCGACGGGGAGCCGCACCAGCTCCCACCCCATGGGGGCGGTGAGCCGTTCGGAATGCTCGGCGCACAGGTCGTAGCAGTGCGGCTCGGCGTACGTTGCGAGCGGCCCCAGGACCGCGGTGGAGTCGCGGTAGACGTACGTGAGCGTGAACACTGCGGGCGCCTTGCAGGCGGTGCGGGAGCAAGTGCGGACGGGGCTCACGATGGCTGACCGTACCTCCCCCCACCCGGCTCCGCCACCACCCCGGCGCACGTGTCGCCGTTACCGGGCGATTTCCTTGGTAACAACTACATTCCGTGATGACTCCCTTCACGGACCGTGCCGGACGGGGCGTGCGTGAGGGCCGCCGCGCCGGCGGAGGTACTCTTGGGGCGTGCGTTCCCGTGTGGCAGGCGTACGGCGCCGCGATCGGCACGGTCGTGGCCTCCGTGGCCCTCTGACGCCCTCGCAGGCACCGATCTCACGTACCCGCGCGGAACGGTTCGCCGACCTCGTCGACGACGAGGTCCGGCGGCTGGGCGCGCGCTGGGGTCGCGAGCTGGCCCGGGTCGAGTTCGCGGTCGAGGACGTCCCGGGAGTCGACCCGCTGTTCGACGGGCCCGTCCCGCTCGGCCAGACCCTTCCCGGCGACGGCGACCGGCCGGTGCGCATCGTCGTCTACCGGCGCCCCGTCGAGGCCCGCGCCGCCGGCGACGCCGAGCTCTCCCAGATGATCCGCGACCTGCTCGTCGAGGAGGTCGCCGACCTGCTCGGCCTCTCCCCCGAGTCCGTCGACCCGAGCTACGACACCCCCGACGACTAGATCAGGGATCAGTTCGGGGTCAGGGCCGTCTGGGAGTCGGCGGTGGCCGGGAGGCGCAGGGTCGTGGGCGCCGGGACGATCGGCAGCACCGTGAACAGGTGGTCGCCGCCCTTGCCGGTGGCGAGCATGCGGGACGCGTAGACGGGCGCGGAGCCGGGCCTCGGCGTGATCACCACGCCGAAGGAGGCGTCCGCTCCGCCGCCGGGCGAGGTGAGCTCGGTCTCCACGGTCCGTCCGGCGGGGATCTCGACCTGCCGCGGGGAGCCGGCGCCCTGCGCGTTCAGGGTCGTGACCTGGACGCTCGCCGCGCCGGACGGGGCGGTCAGGGAGAGGGACGCGTCGAAGCGGTTGTCGGCGACGACGCCGGGCGCCGTCGCGCTGAGCGGCGGTGTGGCGGCGCCGTAGGCGACGTCGGCGCCCCGGTCGGCGGCGAAGCCCGCCAGGATCGGGCGGTCGGCGACGAGCCGGACGGCGGCGGCCCTGCCGGACAGGGCGCCGTCGAGGGGGACGGAGGTCACGGTCTTGCCGGGGGCGTCCAGGACGTCCTGGCCCTGCGGGGCGAACGCCCCGGCCGAGGCGATCACCTGGACCCTGATCCGGGCGTCGGCCTCGCCGGGGACCGCGACCAGCAGGCGGCGCCCGCCGGAGCCGCCCGGCACGCCGGGGACGAGGGCGGAGGCGGCGGGCGCGGCCGACCGCGGCAGCCACTCGACGCCCTTCTTCTTCCCGATCCGGACGCGCAGGGACGCGGCGACGCGGCCGCTGGTGGTGCGCACGCGCAGGGCGAGGTCGGCGGCGGTCTTCACGATGTCGCCGAGGCCTTCGGGCGACCCGCCGATCCTCACGACGCGGGTGGTGTAGGGCTCGACGGGCGTGCCGCGCCCCTCGGTGGTGTCGAGGGGGCCCTCGCCGGACAGGGCGGAGACGTCGACGGACGCGGGCTGCGCGTCGACGTTGGTCAGGTAGAGGTCGAGTTCGTCGGCGGCGACCGGGCCGGGGCCCAGGAACCACAGGTCGGTGCCGGGAGCGGCGCAGCGTGTCGAGGCGAGGCCGCGGTCGTCGCCGCCGTCCTCGTAGGCGGTCTGCTCCGCCTCCAGCCCGCCGGCGATGGGCCCCGTGGCGCGCAGGGTGGAGGAGTCGCCGCCCGGCTCGGTGTCCTTGCTCCAGCCCTGGCCGGGCGACGTCACGGACCCGAGCGGGGTTCCGCCCTTCGTCGGCGTCAGGTCGACGCGTCCCCCGCCGCTCTTCCGGGCGAGGGTCTGGACGGCGAGGCGGCCGCCCTCGTGTCCGGGGCAGACCGCCAGGGCGTGCGTGACGGGCGTCTCGCGGCCCTTCTCGGACGCCTCGCCCGGACGGGAGAACGTCGCGGCGCCGTAGAGGGCGGCGACGGCGACGAGCATGAGGGCGGCGATGGCGTAGCGCATGCCGAGGAGGCGCAGGACCTTGTCCATCAGGACACCTCCTCCGTGCTGGGTTCCTCCACCGGCTCCGGTGCCTGGGGAGGCTCAGGCGGCTCGGTGGGCTCGGGGGGCGGCAGTGCGCGCTGGGCGCGGGCTCGGGGCGCGCGGCGCCGTCCGCGCCGTCCGCGGCGGCGGCGCTCCCGCTCCCCGGCGGGCGTCAGCGTGTCGGTCTGCGCGCCCGGCAGCGCCAGGACGGCCACGAGCAGGACGGCGATCCCCTGGACGGCGACCCAGATGTGCCGCGTCGTCATCGACCGGGTCAGGTCGAACTCGCCTCCTCCGGTGGGGATGTCGTATCCCTGCGCCCAGCCGTCCACCGTTCGTGCCTTGACGTCGCGGCCGTTGAGAGCGGCCCGCCACCCGCCGTCGGCGGGCTCGGCCAGGAGGAGCGTGCGCGGGCCTGTGCCTGGCGGGATCTGAACGCGGGTGTCGACGCGTCCGGCAGGCAGGGGCGTGACGGTCGAGCCTTGCAGGAGCATCATCCGGGCGGACGTCGCCTGGAGCCGCCACACCGCGAACGTGCCCGTGCGGCTGAGGCGCGTCAGTTCTGGCGACGCGTCCAGGACCTTGGTGAGCGGGTCTTTCGCGGGGTGCGGCACCAGCAGGTACTGGACGCCCATCCGCGTCAGCGCGGGCCCGTCGTCGCCCTCCCGGCCGGCGGCCAGACCGGCGACGAGGTCGTCCATGCGGTCATGGGCCCGGCCCTTGACGGTGACCTCCGCTTCGCCCAGACGGGGCCGCGCGCCCCTGAGCACCGTGTAGGAGACCCGGCCGGTCGGCTCCTGATGCAGGACGAGCGTCCGGACGCCACCCGTCCCCTGGACGAACTGGGGAACCGTGTCGGGGTCGACTCTCCCGAGCGGGCCGGCCGCGCCGCCGGCCACCCAGAACGCGGCCGCGAGGACGGGGGCAGTGAGCGCGGCGACCAGCACGGCCGCCCCGCCGGCCTTGTAGATCAGGTGGCTTCCTGCGAGGACCTCGGTGGCGCGCTGGACGGCGGCGGTCGCGGCGAGCAGTACCCCGGCGCCCGCGAACAGCAGCGCCAGCCCCGGCCACACCGGCGCCTCGTCCGCCCCCTTGGTGACGGTGGCGGCGCTGGTCAGCACCGCGACGAGCAGCCCGAAGACGGCCAGCAGCCAGCCGGCGAGGACGTGGCCCCGGCGGCCGCGGAGCGGCAGCGCGCACACGGCGACCGCGAGCAGCCCGGCGAGCGCCCACCGCGCGGGCGTGCCCGGCCCGCCCGGGTCGAGCGCCAGCAGGTCGGCCGGGGCGGCGGGGGCGAACCGCCGGTGCAGCCCCGCCTCCGTCAGGAAGCGGGACGGGTGGAGCAGCAGGCCGGCGGTCCACGGCAGCGTCAACAGCGGCGGCACGCCGAGCGCGATGGCCAGGCCGCGCAGGCCCTGGCGCCCCGGCCGGTCCAGCAGCGCCCGCACCATCCCGGCGGCCAGCAGCGCGATCGGCCAGACCAGCGGCACGAAGGACATCGCGACGGCGAGGAGCAGCGCGACCGTCCAGGCGGCCCGGCCCGCGCGCTTGCGCCGCGTCCGGGCGTCCAGCCCGGCGGCCTCCGACCGGGGGAAGCCGTAGAAGCGGGCCGCGTGCACGGCGATCAGCGGCAGGAGGACGAGGACGACGCAGGTCCCGATCCGCCCGCCCGCGACGGCGCCGGTCGCGGCGGGGAGCAGCGCGTAGACGGCGGCGAACCAGGCGCGGACGGCCGACACCGGGACGCGGCGGCCGGTCGCGCGGGCGCGCCGCCCCGTCCGCGGCGCCTCCACCACCAGCAGCCGCGACGCGCGGTAGGCGGCGAGCCCGGCCAGCGGGACGCCGCCGAGCAGCAGGACCGACACCGCGAGCCACGGCTTGCCGAACGCCGCGGTGGACAGCACGGCCAGAACCCCGACGTACGGGGGGCTGCCCGCGTCGGTGCCGAGCCCCACCGGATGCCAGCCGGACAGGTACTGCGCCCACAGGTCGCTCGCACCGCCCCACGCGGGGACGAGCGCGCCGCCGCCGAGCCGTCCGGCGGCCGTCGGCAGGGAGCGTTCGGCCGCGACCGCGACGGCGGTCAGCCCGAGCAGGAGCAGCACGCCGGGACGGGCGAGGAACCGGCGGATCGGGCCGGGCTCGTCGGCCGTGAGGTCGTCGTCCCGGTCCTCGCGTTCGCGCTCGTGGACGGCGAAGTACTCCGAGACCGCCTCGCCGGCCCGGCGCAGCACGACCCAGCGGGTCCGGAACCGCCGGACGCTGCGCCGCGCGCGCGTGCGGCCCTCGGCGCGAGCGGCCCGCGCCCGCCGGAGCCGCCCGGGCGAGCGCAGCACGTCGCCGAGCGCGCGCAGCTCCTCGCGGGCCATGCCCGGCCGTTTGGTCGCCACCAGGACGAGGGCGTGCGCGAGCGACGCCCACACGTTGCGGACGAGGGCCCGCGCCATCGCCCCGAGCGGCTGGTTGGCGAGCAGCGTGAGCAGCGCGTTGCGGCGGTCGCGGCGGGCGGGGTGCTCGGCGGTCATGCCGATCTCGCGGAGCCCGCGCCGGGACGCCTCGGCGTGGTAGACGACGGCGTCGCTCGCGGTGACGACCCGGTGCCCGGCGGCGTGGACCCGCCAGCAGAAGTCGAGGTCGTCGCGGAAGATGCCGTACTCGACGTCGAAGCCGCCCAGCTTCTCCCACACGTCGCGGCGGACCAGCATCCCGGCGCTGCCGACCGACAGGACGTCGCGGACGCCGTCGTGCTGGCCCTGGTCGAACTCGCGCCGGTCGAGGCCGGTGTGGCGGCGCCCGGCGGCGTCGACGGTGACGCCGAGCTCGCGCAGGACGCGCCGGTCGTCCCAGTCGCGGACCTTGGGGCCGAGGACCGCCACGTTGGGGTCGGCGTCGGCCGTCCGCAGCAGCCGGTCGAGCGCGTCGCGGTCGGGCGCGCAGTCGTCGTGCAGCAGCCAGATCCATTCGGTGCGGGGCTTGGGCGGCCCCTGGGCCTGGTCGGCGTGGTGGGCGGGGGCGGACTCGTCCTCCGGGACGGGAGCGGACGCGGCGTCCTGCCGCAGCGCCTCGGCGACGGCCTCGCCGTAGCCGGTGGTGCGGGGCAGCGTGAGGACCGCGTCCTCGCCGACGACCTCCGCGAGGACGGCGGGGCCGCGGTCGGCGCTCCCGGTGTCGACGGTCACGAGGCGCTGCACGGGGCGCGACTGCGTGAGCAGCGCCTTCAGCGCCTCCGGCAGCCACCGCGCGCCGTCGTGCGCGACGAGGACGGCGGTGACGACATGGCGATCGAGAGTGGGGGCCAAGGGTCGCTCGATCTGTGGGACGGACGGTGTCGGTGCCGGTCGGACGGGCCGTGCGCGGCGTGCACGCGGTCCCGGACGGACAGCAGCCGTGCCGGCCCTGGGGCCGGCACGGCTGATAACTGTACGCGTGGCCGCGCCGGGCACGCTCCGGATCCACCGATCCGGGACGCGGCCCGCGAGTCAGACGGCCTGCCGCTTCAGCTTCCGGCGTTCCCGCTCGGAGAGCCCTCCCCAGATGCCGAACCGCTCGTCGTGCTGCAGCGCGTACTCAAGGCACTCCGTACGCACCTCGCATGCCCGGCACACCTTCTTGGCCTCGCGAGTGGAGCCGCCCTTCTCCGGAAAAAAAGCCTCCGGGTCCGTCTGCGCGCACAGGGCGCGCTCCTGCCAGCCCAACTCTTCGCCGTCTGTGCCGTGCGCCAGCGGGATGACCACCTCGCTCACAGCGCACCTCCCTGCCCGTGGAACCCCCTGGTCAATGCCCTCCCACGAGTTCCTTCCCCCGAGACGGCATTGAAACTACACCGACGAAATTACACGCGTGTAGCAGTGGCCCCGTCAAGCCGGAGGACATTCCCGGGCGACATAGCGGGTTTTGCCGGGATGTGAATGCCGACCTTTGGATGAAGATCAGTTAATCGGGCGGTCACCGCCGGGACGGCGGCCTCACTGCGGGGGCGGGGGGCGGTTGTCCCGGTACCAGTCGCCGCCCTCCTGGTCACCCGCGGGCGGCGCGGGCTGGGTGCCCTGCGGGTCCTGGCCGGAGCCTCCGCCGCCGCCGTAGGCACGGGTCCACTCGCCCATGTCCTCCTCCTCGGCGGGCGGCTGGCCCTGCTGGCCCTGCTGGCCGCCCTGGTAGCCGCCCTGCTGCCCGTACTGCTGGTACTCCTGCGGCTGGCCGTACTGCTGCTCGTAGCCGGGCTGGCCCTGCTGGCCGGGCTGGCCGTACTGCTGCTGTCCGTACTGCTGCTGGCCGTACCCCTGGGCGGGCTGCTGCGGCTGCCCTTCGCCGTACTGCTGGTACTGCTGGTACTGCTGCTGTCCGTACTGCTGGTCGTAGCCGGGCTGGGCGGGCTGGCCGGGCTGCTGCCCGTACTGCTGCTGGCCCGGCTGGCCCTGCTGGTAGCCGAAGTCGGGGTAGCCGCCCTGCTGCTGCATCTGCGGCTGCGGGCGGGGCGGCTGCATCCCCTTGAAGACCGTGAAGGCGAACCAGCCGCCGACGCCGACCACGGCCAGGTCGCCGGCGCCGACCAGGAAGGTCGTGAGCTTGGTCACCGCGCCCGCGTAGTCCGAGTCGGCGAGCATCCCGCTCAGCCACGAGATCACGCCGAACAGCCCGATGCCGCCGAGGACGCCGAGCGCGCCCATGGTGATCGTCCGGGCCTGCGGGGTCGGGGTCGCGCCCCAGGTCGTCAGCATGATCGCCAGGACGACGAGGCCGACCATCGCGACCTGCAGGAAGGTCCCGTCGTTGGTCTGGCCGAGGGCGCGCAGCGTGAAGCTGCCGTCGCCGCCGAGAAGCGAGATGATGCCCGCGAGAAGGTGGACGCCCGCCGCGGCGAGCAGGACCCAGGCGGCCGGTTCGCGCAGGCGCTGGACGGCTTCCTTGTTCACGGTGGCATCTCCAGACTCGGGGCCGGGTGTTCTCCGATAGCACGCAAAGCTTTGCATAGTGTCGCCCGGAGCGGCGACCCCTCTGCTCTCCTCGGGGATCACCGTAGGGTTGAGGTCATGAAGATCGTGGCGTTGGCGGGCGGGATCGGCGGCGCCCGTTTCCTGCGCGGGCTCCTGGCGGCCGCCCCGGAGGCGGAGATCACCGTCATCGGCAACACCGGGGACGACATCTCCCTGTTCGGGCTGCGGGTCTGCCCCGACCTGGACACCGTGATGTACACGCTCGGCGGCGGCATCAACGAGGAGCAGGGCTGGGGACGGGCGGAGGAGACCTTCACCGTCAAGGAGGAACTGGCCGCCTACGGGGTGGGGCCGGGCTGGTTCGGGCTCGGCGACCGCGATTTCGCGACGCACATCGTCCGGACGCAGATGCTGGCGGCCGGCTACCGGCTGTCCGCGGTGACCGAGGCGCTGTGCGACCGGTGGCGCCCGGGGGTGCGGCTGCTGCCGATGACCGACGACCAGGTCGAGACGCACGTGGTGGTCGAGGACGAGCAGGGGCGGCGCGCGATCCACTTCCAGGAGTGGTGGGTGCGGATGCGCGCCTCGGTCCCGGCGCTGTCGATCGCCGCGGTGGGCGCCGCGGAGTCCGCGCCGGCGCCGGGCGTGCTGGCGGCGATCGAGGCGGCCGACGTGGTGCTGTTCCCGCCGTCCAATCCGGTGGTGAGCATCGGGACGATCCTGGCGGTCCCCGGCATCCGTGACGCGGTCGCGGCCAAGACCGTGGTGGGCGTGTCGCCCATCGTCGGCGGGGCCCCCGTGCGCGGGATGGCCGACGCGTGCCTGACCGCGATCGGGGTGGAGACGTCGGCGCGCGCGGTCGCCGAGCACTACGGCCTCGGGCTGCTGGACGGCTGGCTCGTGGACGAGGCCGACGCGGACGTGCGGGTGGAGGGCATCGACGTGCGCTCCCGGCCGCTGCTGATGCGCGACGCCGAGTCGACCGCCGCGATCGCGCGGGCGGCCCTGGACCTGGCGGTGGAGCTGAAGCGGGCGGGGGTCGCCGAATGAGCGCGGAGCCGGGCGGAGCGGGCCGGGAGACCGTCCCCGCGCAGAGCATCGAGGTCTTCGGCGTGCCGGGGATGCCGGAGGTCGCCGAGGGGGCCGACATCGCCGCGCTGATCCCGGACGGGACGGTCGAGGACGGCGACGTGCTCGTCGTCACCTCCAAGATCGTCAGCAAGGCGGAGGGGCGGGTCCTGGTCGCCGCCGACCGGGAGAAGGCCATCGACGCCGAGACCGTGCGGGTGGTGGCGCGGCGGACGCACGCGCGCGGGGAGACCCGGATCGTGGAGACGCGGCAGGGGCTGGTGCTGGCCGCGGCCGGGGTCGACGCGTCCAACACCCGGCCCGGCACGGTGCTGCTGCTGCCCGAGGACCCGGACGCCTCGGCCCGGCGCCTCCGCGCCGGGGTGCGGGAGCGGACCGGCGCCGACGTGGCCGTGATCGTGTCGGACACGCTCGGCCGGCCCTGGCGCAACGGGCTGACGGACGCGGCGATCGGCGTCGCCGGCCTGGCCCCGCTCAGCGACCTGCGCGGGCGCGACGACGCCTACGGCAACCGCCTGGAGGCCACGATCACGGCGGTCGCCGACGAGATCGCGGCGGCCGGCGAGCTGGTCAAGGGCAAGCTGGAGGGCGTGCCGATCGCGGTCGTGCGCGGGCTGTCCGGCCTGGTCACGCCGGAGGACGGGCCGGGCGCGCGGGCGCTGGTGCGCCCGCCGGAGGAGGACATGTTCCGGTTCGGATCGGCGGACGTGCTGGGCGCGCGGCGCACGATCCGCGAGTTCACCGCCGAGCCGGTGGACCCGGCGGCGGTGCGGCGGGCGGTCGGGGCCGCGATCACCGCGCCGGCCCCGCACCACACCACGCCGTGGCGGTTCGTCCTGCTGGAGTCGGCGGAGTCGCGGACGCGGCTGCTGGACGCGATGCGCGACGCGTGGGAGGCCGACCTGCGCCGCGACGGCTTCTCCGACGCGTCGGTCGCCAAGCGGCTGCGGCGCGGCGAGGTGCTGCGCCGGGCCCCCTACCTCGTCGTCCCGTGCCTGGTCATGTACGGGTCGCACGACTATCCGGACGAGCGGCGGTCGCGCGCCGAGCGCGAGATGTTCGTGGTGGCGGCCGGGGCCGGCGTGGAGAACCTGCTGGTCGCGCTGGCCGTGGAGGGGCTCGGCTCGTGCTGGGTGTCGAGCACGATGTTCTGCCGCGACGTGGTGCGCGACGTCCTCGACCTGCCGGACGAATGGGACCCGATGGGCGCCGTCGGGGTGGGCCACGCGGCCGCGCCCCCGCGCGAGCGGCCGCCGCGCGCCCCGGACGCCTTCATCGAGGTCAGATGAGGGGAACGTCAGGTAAGCGGAACAGAGTGAACGCGCGGGAATAGATCCGGGCGGGCCCCGGCTTCTACGGCCGGGGCCATTCCTTTTGTCCGTTCTTTCGGACCCCGGCGCGGCGCGGAATATGACGATTGGCATAGAGTGCCCGCATGGACGCCACGAGCTCCGCTCTTCGCCGGGCCCTGGCCCGCGCGCGCGACGGCAAGACACTGGACCGATCCGAGGCCGCCACACTGCTGCAGGCGCGGGGTGCGCGGCTCGACGACCTGCTCGCCCACGCGGCGCGCACCCGGGACGCCGGCCTGGAGGCCGCGGGCCGTCCCGGCGTCATCACCTACAGCCGCAAGGTCTTCATCCCGCTGACCCGGCTCTGCCGGGACCGCTGCGGGTACTGCACGTTCGCGACCGTCCCCCACCGGCTCGACTCGCCCTACCTCAGCCCCGACGAGGTGCTGGAGATCGCGCGGCGCGGAGCGGAGATGGGCTGCAAGGAGGCCCTGTTCACGCTCGGGGACCGTCCCGAGGACCGGTGGCGCCCGGCCCGCGAGTGGCTGGACGCGCACGGCTACGACGACACGCTCTCGTACGTACGCGCGATGGCGATCCGGGTGCTGGAGGAGACCGGTCTGCTGCCGCACCTGAACCCCGGGGTGCTGACCTGGCGCGACTTCCAGCGGCTCAAGCCGGTCGCGCCGTCCATGGGGATGATGCTGGAGACGACCGCGACGCGGCTGTTCAGCGAGCGCGGCGGCCCCCACTTCGGGTCGCCGGACAAGGACCCGGCCGTCCGGCTGCGGGTGCTGGAGGACGCGGGCCGCACGAACGTGCCGTTCACGACCGGCATCCTCATCGGGATCGGCGAGACGGTCGAGGAGCGCGCGGACGCGATCTTCGAGATCCGGCGGACGATGCGCGAGTACGGGGCGATCCAGGAGGTGATCGTCCAGAACTTCCGCGCCAAGCCCGACACCAGGATGCGCGACACTCCGGACGCCGAACTGGAGGAGCTCGCCGCGACGATCGCGGTGACGCGCCTCGTCCTCGGCCCGAAGGCGCGCGTGCAGGCGCCGCCGAACCTGGTCGCCGAGCAGTTCGCGCTGATGCTGCGCGCCGGGATCGACGACTGGGGCGGGGTGTCGCCGCTGACGCCCGACCACGTGAACCCGGAGCGGCCGTGGCCGCAGATCGACGAGCTGGCCGCCAGGACCGCCGGGGCGGGCTTCGAGCTGCGCGAGCGGCTCACGATCTACCCCGAGTACGTGCGGCGCGGCGAGCCCTGGCTGGACCCGCGCCTCACCGCGCACGTCGCCGCGCTCGCCGACCCCGCGACGGGGCTGGCGCGGGAGGGCGCCGTCCCCGAGGGGCGTCCCTGGCAGGAGCCCGACGGCGGGTTCGCGGCGTTCGGCCGGACCGACCTGCACACCGAGATCGACACGACGGGCCGCACCGCGGACCGGCGCGACGACTTCGACGAGGTGTACGGCGACTGGGACGCCCTGCGCGACCGCATGGCCGCGCCCCAGCGGTTCGACGCGGACGTCAAGGCCGCTCTGGCGCGCGCGGAACGGGACCCCGCCGGCCTGTCCGACGACGAGGCGCTGGCCCTCCTGCACGCCGAGGGCCCCGAGCTGGACGCGCTCGCCGCGCTGGCGGACGGCCTGCGGCGCGACGCCGTCGGCGACGAGGTCACCTACGTCGTCACCCGGAACATCAACTTCACCAACGTCTGCTACACCGGCTGCCGGTTCTGCGCGTTCGCGCAGCGCCGCACGGACGCCGACGCCTACACGCTGTCCCTGGAGCAGGTCGGGGACCGCGTGGACGAGGCGTGGGAGGCGGGCGCCACCGAGGTCTGCATGCAGGGCGGCATCCACCCTGACCTGCCCGGGACCGCGTACTTCGACCTCGCCCGCGAGGTGAAGCGCCGCGCGCCCGGCATCCACCTGCACTCCTACAGCCCGATGGAGGTCGTGAACGGCGCGTCCCGGACGGACCTGTCGATCCGGGAGTGGCTGGAGGCCGCGAAGGAGGCGGGCGTCGACTCGCTGCCCGGGACGGCCGCCGAGATCCTCGACGACGACGTCCGGTGGGTGCTGACCAAGGGGAAGCTGCCCACGGACCAGTGGGTCGAGGTCGTCACGACCGCGCACGAGATCGGCATCCCGACGACGTCCACCATGATGTACGGGCACGTGGACACCCCCGCGCACTGGGTCGCGCACATCAAGCTGCTGCGGTCCCTCCAGGAGCGGACGGGCGGGTTCAGCGAGTTCGTGCTGCTTCCGTTCGTCCACTACAACTCGCCCATCTACCTCGCGGGGCTGGCGCGGCCGGGGCCGACCGCGCGGGAGAACGTCGCCGTCCACGCCCTGGCGCGCATCCTGCTGCACGGCGCGATCCCCAACATCCAGACGTCCTGGGTGAAGCTCGGGGACGAACTGTGCACGCGCGTCCTCCAGGGAGGGGTGAACGACCTCGGCGGGACCCTCATGGAGGAGACGATCAGCCGGATGGCCGGCTCGGAGAACGGATCGTTCAAGCCCATCAGCGAGCTGGAGGCGATCGCGGCGCGCGCGGGCCGCCCCGCCCGGCAGCGCACCACCCTGTACGGGGACGTTCCCGCCGAGCGCCTGGAGGCGTCCCGCCGCACGGACGGCATCGGGCATTTCGGACGGCAGGCCCTCACCCTGACGCCGCTGTCCCGGCCCGTGTGAGCGTCGCCGCCGCGGCGGGCCCGTACAGCCCGACGAGGAAGTCACGCCGTTAGACGAGCACGCCGAAGAACCAGCCGACGAAGAGCATCAGCCCGCCTAAGGCCAGCT